>CAXMLS010000235.1:0-4272 GCA_964194235.1 uncultured bacterium
GATGTGTATAAGAGACAGGGACTATTCTGATCGCCTGCTTCACCAGATGAGCGCGCAGGTCTTGGTCCTGATCGATGGCTCCGATTCCAGCGTCGCCGGCCAGGCCATCAACGTGACCACCGCGATAGGACTCGATGAATCGTTGCGCCGCGTCCTCATCGATCGCGGTGCCATGGCCGTCGATATGCGTCCCAAACTTTTATTTAATCCGGATTCGCGTTCACCGAATTTTCTTTTACCGGGCCTGACCGCCATCCTGCTGCTCAACGTCACCACCTTCCTCACCGCCTTCGCCATCGTCCGTGAAAAAGAGCGCGGCACCCTCGAACAGCTTTTCGTTACTCCTGTTAAACCTTTCGGCTTGCTCCTCGGCAAGCTGCTTCCCTATTTCGGCATCGGTTTTACCGAGCTTTGTCTGATCCTGACCATGATGCGCTTCGTTTTTCTCGTGCCCATCCACGGCAGCGTGCTGCTCCTCGCCTTTCTTTCTCTGCCTTATATTTTCGTTTCGCTGTCGCTCGGCATCCTCATCTCCAGTAAGGCAGGCACGCAGGGCGAAGCCATGCAGCTATCTTTCGTCACCATCCTGCCGAGCATCTTTTTCTCCGGCTATATCTTCCCGCGCGAAACTATGCCCATTTTCTTTCGCGCGCTAAGCTACTTCGTTCCCGCAAGTTATTTCATCAACATCACCCGCGGAATCATTCTTCGTGGTGCCGGCATTCAGCATCTTTGGACCGACGCCCTCGCGCTGTTCGTAATGGGTGCGCTGCTCTTGGTCATTGCCGCTCGCCGTTTCCAAAATAAAATCATCATGGCCTGATCTTCTATCCCCGCGAGCACGAGTGCGCTTGTACCGCAACACTGTTTCCTGCCGGCGCTGATGCTCCATTCCATGCCAGCGACATTTGCGAACAGGGAGCCGCTGCCCGGCTTCGTTCCTCCCACGGCCGTGTCGAAAATCCGTGTTGTTTGCGTATCCGTGCCACGCGCTCGGACATCTTCCGCCGGTACTCCTCCGGCGCGTAACCATTCTTCGAGTGCCACTCTTCATACTGCTTCGCCAGCCGCGGAAATTTCTCTCGCACAAACGGAAAAAATTGTTTCGCCGACGAGGGCATCAGGAATAAAACGCTGGAGAAAAACCATTGCGCGCCTGCCGCTCGCACTGCCGCAGCCACCGCTTCCAGATCTCCCTCGCGGTCGGTAATTCCCGGCACCAGCGGAGACGCGGACACGCCCACCGCAAATCCCGCATCGCTCAACTGCTTCACCGCCGCCACTCGCAGATCGGGCCGTGGCGCGCGCGGCTCCAGCAATCGCGCCAGTCGCGGCCGCAGCGTGGTGATCGTGATGTTCAGCGAGAGCGAAGACCGTTCGGCAATCCGCTTCAGTACATCCATATTGCGAACAATCTGGTTCGACTTCGTGATAATCGAAATGCTCAGCCCTTCGCGCCTAGCCAATTCCTCCAGGCACGCGCGCGTAACTCCATATTCCTTTTCCGCCGGCTGGTATGGGTCTGTCGCAGTCCCGATGGCGATATGCTCCGGCAGCTCGCCGCCCGACGCGTGCGAGTGATACGAATATTTGCGCGAAACGTCCCTCGCCAGCAGCGCCGCCGCATCCTTTTTCACGAAAATCTTTTTGTCGAACTCACCGCCATCCAGCTCCATGTATTCGTGCGTGTACCGCGCATAGCAGTAATGACAATTGAATTCGCACCCGCGATAGGGATTGATCGTCCATTCAAACGGCACCCGCTCCGAATCGCAGCGATTCAGGATGGATTTGACCGGCAGCTCGAAATACTGTGGCCGTTCCGTCGAGGTCCGGCGCGTTTCCGCCGGGAGAGATTTTGCTGCGAGGCGGGCAATACCAACCAGCGGCACATTCGTGCCATTGGCCGGCATCGCGGCGGCAGTGCGGGCACCGGCATTCGGCAGGCTTTGGGGTCCTGACGAAACCGTTTGCGGCGGGGGGCAATCCGCCACGTTTGTACCCGCATTGCTGCTGCGTGGATCGCTAGCGACCGGAGCAAGGTCTGCGACCCCATTCTTTGGGCTTTGCGTGTCAGGGCAGTCGGGAAAGAGTGGTGCAGCGGTTGGTCTTGCGATGCGTCTGCGAAGAGTAAACCTCGCCGGCGAGGGGAACAGAACTGGGGACATAGCCCACCTCGAAGCACGGCCAAGTATTTCGCTTTTTCTTCGCTTCGTCAATACCTATTTTCGCTTTTTATTCGCTTTTAGCGTTCCACCTATTCCCTTCTCCTTCATCAACTCCTTCTCTCTTAGCCGGCCTTCGTGGTCTCTGTCATAAATCGGCCCAAACTTATCCTCTGCTGGAGAGCCTGCACCAATCGCTTGATTGCCCCTTCCCTCTCCTCAAGGTATCCTTCCGTCGCTTGACGGATTAAACCCGGGGAGGGTCTTAGCGAGTATGCCGATGCGTTCGTCTTTTTTGATTTGCTCGCTGATAGTGATTACTGCCGCCCACCCGCGTGTTGCCTCGGCACAAACCACCGCCCAGCCGCCGAAGCCAACCGCCGCTCCTCCGTCGCCGCAATCCACGCATTACCCGATCCTGCTCCTCGGCCACGGAAGTAATCCGCCATGGAGCGTGCTTATCGGACAGAAGGGCCCGGAACGCCTCGACCGCGCCAACTATCCACCCATTACTCTCGAACCGGGGCCGGTCGAACGCGAAGGCACCGCTGAGGCGTGGTCTTATCGCGCGAAAGATTCGGCCAGCGGAGGCCAGGTAACGGTTCACCTGGCGCGCGAAAATTGCCTAGACACAACCGGCAATGTGTTACCCGAAATCTCCGAGCAGTCACAGACCGCGGGCAAAACCAAAGCGCCTTCCGCGAATTCTGTCTCCCCCGCGAAATATACTTTTCGCGTTAGCCTCGAGCACTCTCAAATCGGCACGCTCAACGGCTGCGCGCGCATCGCCGCCGAGCTTTTTCCCAAGATCACCAATCAAAGCGAAGATGACGATCCCGATAAGAAAAAACCGCCCACCTCCGCGATCACCAGCTTTAAAGCGCCAACGGCAACCGCATTCGTGAATCCCGCGGGAAAAATCGTAATCAGCCGCGGCGCGGTCAAAAAAATCGCCGGACCATCCGGCGTCGAGCTCGCCCTCTCCCACGACGGCAAAAAACTTCTCTACACGCGCAACGATTCGAAAATGGGCTCGGACCGCACCATCGTGCTTTACGATTTCGACAGCGGCCGTTCCAAAGATTTAGTGCACGGCCCCGTCCGCCAGGCGTTCTGGTCGCTGGACGATGCGCGCGTCGCCTATCTTCAGTCGCAGGATCAAAAATGGCAGGTCTGGTCTTTCGCCGCGAACACACCGGAAAGCGCCGCCATACTTTTTTCCGGAAACGTCGATGCGTTGCATGGCTGGGTTGATAGCCACACCTTGCTCGCCTCTGACGCGCAAAACATGTACTGGATTGGCGATGACCGCCCGCAGCAAACCCTGCCGCTGAAAGACGTGTACGGAGACGCCTTCCGCATCTCCGCTACTGATACGATTCGCATCAATCCCGCCAACCCCGATCTGTTACTGGTTTCTGCGAAATATGCCGCTCCACCAGCCAACGCCCCTGCGGATGCCTCCGGTATTTCCATTTATGAAATCCGCGCAAAGCGCCGCGTCAGTCTGGCAGCCCCGGAAATCTGGGCGAGCCACGCGGAATGGTCGCGCGACGGTATTCAAATTTTTTACACGCGCCGCGTCTCGGCTACATCGTCGGTAACGTTTCGTAGTTTCTGGGATGGCAGCGCCGCGCGACGTTATCAGGACGGCACCGATTTGGTGGTTGGCCAATAAAGCTTTTGCTGAATGAGAGGATTTAGCCCGCAAAATCATTGGCAGGTAAAAGCATTTCAACTCGGAGAAATGGCCATGGCAAAAAATATTGTGAAACTGTCGGCACCGATCACGAAGCTCGTCCTGAGCGCGTCTATTTTCTTCCTGCTCTTGTCTCCCGCCCTCCGTGCTCAGGCACCTTCGCCTCAACCTGCCCCCATACCAAGTCCTTCGCAGCCTCCTCCAGGCTCGCCCAATAATCCGACTCCAGCGCCGACGCCCAATCCCACCGCAGGCACATCGCCCTCATCGCACATGATGCGCACCTGGCGGCAGCTTTCCTATTCTTGCGACGACAACCTCAAAGTGATCGTCAACCTTCACGCAACCAACGCCCGCGTCGTCTTCAAAGGCCACACCTACAATATGAAGCCTGTCTCTTATACACAT
>CAXMLS010000236.1:0-2018 GCA_964194235.1 uncultured bacterium
GATGTGTATAAGAGACAGGCTTATAACTCTACGTTTAGCAAGCAAGGCTCGGCGGAAACGCGGTGGATCCTGGTGTCCGCTTCCAGCGATGGCGCTAATTCATTCCTGCTGGAGACCTCCTTAGGCGAGAAATCCACCGGAAATAACCAAGAGGTTTCTAAGCGATTCATGGTTCTGGAGGTTGAATATCGAGCGGCGGGGTTTATCCGCAGTACTTCGGGCACCGGCAACAGTCCGCATCCTCTTTTTATCTGGTAGTGCTCAAGCAGTGATCATTTCAATTGCCTAGGCTGTCTATAAAATATTGCACTTCGAAGGAGTTGCCCAAGTTGCCCACTCCAGAAAGGGCTGAAAGACGCAAGTGGTTGCAGCATCACGCCTTATTAGATTTAGTTCATCGTTCGCAACGATGAGGTCGACCGGGTCGCATCCACGACGTTTTTCTTCGTCCCATTAAGCTTCTTCGTCGGCCTCCTGGCTGGCTTTCGGGTCGACCGCTTCAAAGTCCTTCGCTCTGGGGACGCCCTTTATCGCCCAATTATATGTAAATATTTGCGCTCGCTGCGACAGTAGTTTGAGCCTTTCATGGTCGCCCGGATACTTATCGCCGGGGAAACCCGTCTCCTGATTGACTGCGATTGAATTCAGTGGCGGATAGCTCTTCTTTTCGCAGTATAGGTATATAAGGTGAAGTGGATGAGCCTGGCCCACCGCCAAAACTCCAGTGAAGTCATGGATGTCACCATAGGTGAGAACTCGATGCATACGGGCGGCAAATGACAGCACCGACCAAATTATTACCGCCTGTTCTGAACGCTTCATAAAATTGACCTCAGCGGAGGAATTTTACCACCAGCTAGGGAAAATGCCTGTGTAAGAGTTACCGGATGCAATGTTCGAAAAGTTTGCGGTACGGCAAAGCCGGGGAACATTTCGTAACGCGATAATTCTCGGTCCAATTGCATTAGTTCGGTCCAACTTCGGTCCAAAACCGGTCATTTTAGGATGTTATTTCAGCAACTTGTCCGTGTGAAGGCAATCGAATCATTGAGTTAAATGGAGCGGGCGATGAGAAAGCAATATCAGAACAAAAACGCGCCATGCTCGTCGCGATGGCGACCGGAACCGGCAAGACCTTTACCCTCGTGAAAGAAATCTATCGTTTAATGAAATCGGGCGTTGCGAAGCGCGTCCTCTTTCTTGTTGCCTCTAATGAGCCACTCGGAAGAGACCACATCTTCGGTCGTGTGCTCAGTGGCAAACCTTTTTGAAAAGCTTTGTTTCGTAGGCGGCTAGCCTGGCTAGGACGGCAGTACGAACGCCTAACCGCCTGGATTGACCAATTGTGAGTTACGAAACTCAGAAGACGCAGTTTAGGGTATGTCGGCAGCGACCTCGCTCGAGTAACTGCTCTCGGCGTTGGAGGAACTTACCGTGGTAAGCACGTAGTAGTAGGTTCGCCCGGATTGCACCGCAGTGTCGACGTAGGACGTCGCGGCCTGCGGAGAAGAGGTTAATCTTGTGTACGGGCCGCCGGATATGGAACCGACATATACGTGGTACCCGATACCCAAGGCGCCATTCCAGCCCAATGTCACAGAATGCCCACCCGCGAGCCCGCCTGTTCCTGACAGCGCGATGACCAGCAATGAACTGTCGGACGTTTTGCTCACGGTAATGCTTCCGGCGTAGGTTCCTGTGACGGACGGAGCGAATGAAGCGATGACTGTCGTCGTGTGCCCCGGTGCCAAAGTTAAACCTGCAACGCCGCCGCTGGCGTCGAATCCGGCGCCAGCTATTAGTACGTTATTAATCGTGATATCTGAAGGCCCCAGATTGCTCAACGTTATATTTTGATTTCTACTGGTACCTATAGCAACGCGCCCAAAATTGAAACTCCTGATGCTGGCAGTTAATTGCGAGGCGACGGTGGACCCTACGGGAGACAGAGTGATGTTGCAAACACTGAGGGAGCCGAGCGAAGCCATCAATCCCACATTGTCCAGGAATGGCACGTT
>CAXMLS010000237.1:0-4439 GCA_964194235.1 uncultured bacterium
GATGTGTATAAGAGACAGGCTCATGGGATAGAGAAGATTGCGCGCAAGCAAACCGTGAAATTTGTGGCGAGTGTAAAGCGGCGCAACGAAATCAAAGCTGTCGTGAAATGCCGGCCGCAAAAGATTCGCGATCCAATCCGGAGTAAAGGTGGAAGTAGCGGGCGAAACCACCGCGCAAGCCCTGGCACGCAATAAGTCAGCGGACGCAAGTATTGTCCGGAGGGCGATGCCCTGCGAGGGCTCGGAAGCGAAACCGGCGTTGATGCGATGGATCGTGCGCAGAGCGCTTAAACCGTGCTGCGGCGCTTTATTTTCCTGCTGGCCGTCCAGAGGCAGCGCGCCCGAGGACCCCGCAGTGTCGCCGTCCTCCACAACTCCGCCGTCCACGCTGATGATAGCCGCTCTCTGGCGCACGAAATTCTGCTGCAGGCTGCTTTCAATCGTGCGCGCCGTCTGCCGCATGGCGTTGGCGCTGCTGTGGCAGGTGATCCCCACCAGCAGATCCACTTCGCCCACGCTCATCAATTGACGAAGTAAATCGTCAGAAAGGAATGTTTCTTCAGCCAAGGACTTCAACTCGCTTTCAACCGGGCCAGACCATCATACAAAGCAAGCAGCGATAGATACAGGGGCGGCATTACTGCATGGGTGAACTTTTGTGATTTCAGATGCGGCGGAGGCGGAACCAGTAAAACTGATATGGGCCCAGCGTCAATAAATAAGGAAGCTCGCCAAACCTGGGAAACAGATTCCGGCCAAACATTTCAATCGGTATGTATCCTTTATAGCCCTGCACATCCAGCTCGACCGCCTGCGCCGACGAGGACAGGTTGTTCACCACCAGCACTTTTTCCTGACCGAACTCCCGAACATACGCCAGCACCCGGTGGTTTGATGGGCGCAAGAACTCCATCGTACCGCGACTGAACACGCGCGAAGAATTCCGCACGCGGATCAACGCCTTCATCCACGACAGCAGCGAATGATTGGATCTTTTTTGCGAATCGACGTTGACTGCCTGATAGCCGTACACGGAATTGGAAATCACCGGCGAGTACAGGCGTTCTGGATCCGCGAACGAAAAGCCGGCATTAGTTCCGCCGTTCCACTGCATCGGCGTACGCACGCCATTACGGTCTCCGAGATAAATGTTATCGCCCATGCCGATTTCATCGCCGTAGTAAATAATTGGCGTCCCGGGCATGGACATCAACAATCCGTTCAGCAACTCGATGCGTCGCCGGTCGTTCTCCATCATGGGAGCGAGACGGCGCCGGATGCCGAGATTGATGCGCATGGTCTTGTCGGTGGCGTACTCGTCGTACATGTAATCGCGCTCGACGTTGGTGACCATCTCCAGCGTGAGCTCGTCGTGATTTCGTAGAAAAATGTACCACTGGCAATTTTCGGGAATGGGCGGCGTCTGATCGAGAATTTCGATGATCGGCTTGCGGTCCTCTAACTTCACGGCCATAAACATTCTGGGCATCAACGGAAAATGAAACGCGGCGTGAAACTCGTCGCCTTCGCCAAAGTACGCGCGCACATCCGCGGGCCATTGATTGGCTTCCGCAAGAAGCATTTTGCCCGGATAGGATTGATCCAGGCGTTTGCGAATCTCGCGAATTACCGCGTGCGTTTCCGGGAGATTTTCGCAGGAAGTGCCTTCGCGCTCGACCAGGTAAGGCACGGCATCGAGCCGGAAACCCTCCACGCCCATGTCCAGCCAGAATTTCATCACATCCCAGGTAGCTTCGAAGACCGCGGGATTATCGAAATTCAAATCCGGTTGGTGACTGAAAAATCTATGCCAGTAATACGATTTGGAGATGGGATCCCAACTCCAGTTGGACATTTCCGTATCGAGGAAAATGATGCGCACGCCCTGGTACCGGGTATCGGTATCGCTCCACACGTACCAGTCGCGCTTGGGATTGTCCCGCGAGCTGCGCGCTTCCTGGAACCATGGATGTTGGTCGGACGTGTGATTCAAAACCATTTCGATGATGACGCGAAGGCCGCGAGTGTGCGCGGCGTTTAAAAAAGCTTTGAAATCATCGAGCGTGCCGTAACTAGGATGAACCGTAGTGTAGTCCGCGATGTCGTAGCCATCGTCGCGAAGCGGCGAAGGATAAAAAGGGAGCAGCCAAATGGCGGTGGTGCCAAGTTCCTGCAGATAATCCAGGCGCTGCGTGAGCCCTACAAAATCGCCGATTCCGTCACCGTTGCTGTCGCAGAAGGTGCGTACGTGAAGCTGATAAATTACCGGATCTTTGTACCAAAGATTGTCTTCTTGCAGCACCAACGGGTAACACTCCTTTTCAATGTCGAACTGGATCCCTGCGACTATCGCCGCAACTATCGCAACGGCTGCACGCGGAAAATATGCGCCGGCAATGCCGCAGGATTGAGTTCGACATAATTCCGGCTGCCTTTCCAGATATATTTTTTATCCGCGAGCAGATCGTGCATCTCGTAGGATTCGTCCGGCGCCATGCGGAACTTTTTTAGCTGGACGTCCACCCATCCAAGTTGCCGATTGAAGGAATCCAGATTCACAACTACCAGGATCTTGTCCGCGCGATCGTCGGACGTTTTGCTGTAGGCAATAAGCTGTGGATTGTCGGTCGGGTGAAACAGCAACGACCGGTCACTCTGCAACGCCACATGATCGCGGCGGATGCCGTTCACCTGGCGAATTAAATCTTTCAGGCTCGCGGGATTACTTCTGTCCCACACACGCACCTGGTATTTTTCCGAGTCCAGGTACTCCTCACTGCCTTCGCGGACCGGTTTATTTTCGCATACCTCAAAAGGTGGTCCATATATCCCGTAATTTGCGCCAAGTGTTGCGGCAAGAATCAGTCGGGCCATGAACGCAGGCCGCCCGCCGCGTTGTAAATATTCGTTCAGAATGTCCGGAGTATTGGGCCAAATATTGGGACGAAAAAACTCGCTGACCGGCGGCTGGGTAATCTCCGTGAAATATTCCGTCAATTCTGCCTTGGTATTTTTCCACGCGAAATAAGTGTAAGACTGAGTGAAGCCAAGCTTTGCCAGCTGGTACATCACTTTAGGGCGTGTAAACGCTTCAGCAAGAAAAATAACGTCGGGATACTCCTGATTTATTTCGCGAATAAGCCACTCCCAGAAAGCGAATGGCTTGGTGTGCGGATTATCCACGCGGAAAATGCGGATGCCGTTGGCAATCCAGAATAAAACCACGCTTTTCAATTCTTCGGCGAGCTCGGGATAGTGAGCGTTCTCAAAATCCAGCGGATAAATATCCTGATATTTCTTGGGAGGATTTTCCGCATACTGCACGGTGCCGTCGGGACGCGAGCGAAACCATTCGCGATGTTCTTTTACGTAGGGATGATCGGGGGAGCATTGAAACGCCAGGTCCAGCGCGAGCTCAATGCCATGGCTCTCCGCTTTTTCTCGGAGTGCTTTTAGATCGGCAAGCGTCCCGAGCTCCGGGTGAATTGCTTTGTGGCCGCCCTCTTCTCCCCCGATGGCCCACGGGCTGCCGGGATCGGATGGCGTCGGAGTCGTCGAATTATTTTTCCCCTTGTGTTCGGTGACGCCGATGGGATGGATCGGCGGCAGATACAAAACATCGAAGCCCATTTCCGCGACATAGTCGATTTGTGCGGCGCAATCGCGCAAGGTCCCCGGACGGCCTGGCGCAGTTGCGCAAGAGCGAGGAAACATTTCATACCAGGAGCTGAATCGCGCGCGGGCGCGATCGACGCGAACGGCGAGTTCTTTAGGGTAGATCGTATCGCCAGTGCGGTCGCGGTAAAGCGCCATCAGCGATACGAGATTGTCATTTTGTGATAATTCGACAGCAGCTTTTCTGTCTGCACCCGATAGGTTGCGAAGTTTCTCCGACAAAGTCTTTAACGTCTCGGCGTCGGCTTTGTTCGCACGTTTCGAAGCAGCCAGCACGAACTGTGCACCTGCGGCTAAGTCCAGGGACAAATCCTGAAAGGCGTCGGCTTTCTTTGACAGATCGCGGCTCCAGGTTTTGAAACTGTCGACCCAGCCACGCAGCGTATAGAAATATGTTCCTTCGCCTGGGAACCTGACTTGCCCCTGCCACCGATCGTTGATGACAAAACGCAGCGGGAATTCCTGCCAGGCAGGATCGCCCTCTTTGCGGACCTGCAGTGCGGCGTCGACTACGTCGTGTCCATCGGAAAAAATATCGGCGGTAACGACCACAACTTCCCCAGGCGTGCGAGTAATCGCAAAGCGGCCTCCATCAATTTCGGGGACCACGTTTTCGATGATTACGCGCAGAAGAGATTTTGGAGCAGTCATAGAAACTATTTATTTTGGGTGCGGCATTCTCAAGTATTAAAGTAGTGAGACGGACAAACCGTTTCTCTAATATCTCAATTAGATTATATACGGGCTGTCTCTTATACACATCT
>CAXMLS010000238.1:0-1526 GCA_964194235.1 uncultured bacterium
GAGATGTGTATAAGAGACAGAATTTACGCTGTGTTATTTTCGCGAAGTCGCGGCGGTGTTGATGTTCCGTTCGGCAGCGGCTTCCGCGGCGGATACCTTGGTTACCTGGAAGCATTCGAGAATGTCGCCGACTTTCACGTCGTTGAAGTTGGCGATGCCGGCGCCGCACTCAAATCCAGTGCGTACCTCGCTGGCGTCATCCTTGAACCGCTTCAAGGAACTGAGCTTGGAGGTGTACACGACCGCGCCGTCACGCAACACGCGGATCTGACCGTCGCGCTTGAGTACGCCATCGACAACGTAGCAACCGGCAACCGTCCCGGTGCCCTTGACGCGGAAAGTGTTGCGAACTTCCGAGCGGCCCAAATACGTTTCGGTGACCACCGGCTCCAGCAGGCCTTCCATGGCCTTTTTCAGCTCATCGGAAACTTCGTA
This sequence comes from uncultured bacterium, assembly GCA_964194235.1. Lineage (GTDB taxonomy): Bacteria > Acidobacteriota > Terriglobia > Acidiferrales > UBA7541 > Acidiferrum. Next base: position 436 of record CAXMLS010000238.1, read on the forward strand.
AATGATGGTGTGGGTGCGAATGTCTACGTGTTCCTGCTGCGCGAGATCGGCGGCCTTGCGGTCGGGACGGATTCCGAAGGCAATGACGATAGCTCCGGACGCCGAAGCGAGGAGCACATCGTTTTCCGTGACTGCGCCGACACCGGATCCGATGATTTTCAGTTTGACCTGATCGGTTGAGAGCTTCGGCAACATCTCGCTAAGCACTTCCACCGAGCCTTGCACGTCCGCCTTGATGACGATGCCTAGTTCCTTGACGTCGCCGGCCTTGAGCTGTTCGTGCAACTGATCGAGAGTAATGCGCGCGCCACTGCTGCGAGCCATCTGTGCATCGCGTTGCTTGCCCTGGCGGTATTCCACGATGTGGCGAGCCTTGGCTTCGTCGGTGACCTGGAAGTGGTCGCCGGCATCGGGCACACCCTGCAAGCCGAGGACTTCCACGGGCGTCGAAGGAGGAGCATCGATCACCGGACGCCCACGATCATCAAACATGGCGCGCACTTTACCGAATACCGCTCCGCAAATAAAGAAATCGCCGGGTTTCAACGTGCCGTTCTGAATCAAGATGGTGGCAACGGGACCGCGGCCCTTGTCCACGCGAGATTCCAGAACGGTTCCGCTCGCGGGAGCGTCGGGATTGGCTTTGAGCTCGCGCAAATCGGCCACGAGCAAAATCGTTTCCAGTAATTTTTCCAGGCCGATTTTTTTCTTGGCCGAAACTTCCACGAATTCGGTATCGCCGCCCCATTCGGCGGGCATCAAGCCAGCCTCGGTGAGCTGGCGCTTGACGCGCTCTAGCTGCGCTTCGGGCTTATCGATCTTGTTGATGGCCACGATGATGGGCACGTGCGCAGCCTTGGCGTGATCGATAGCTTCTTTGGTCTGTGGCATCACGCCGTCATCGGCGGCCACGACGAGAACGACGATGTCGGTGACTTTTGCACCGCGTGAACGCATGCGCGTAAACGCTTCGTGACCTGGAGTGTCCACGAAAACCACGCTGCGGTCGTTGACCAGAACCTTGTACGCGCCGATGTGCTGCGTGATTCCACCGGCTTCGCCGCCAGCCACATCGGCCACGCGAATGGCGT
>CAXMLS010000239.1:0-3945 GCA_964194235.1 uncultured bacterium
ATGTGTATAAGAGACAGCCACTATAGTGGCCAGTGGCCGCCGATTGCGGCCCACAGCCGGTATCTCCGAATTGATGGAGCACGACCTCATCGAACGCGGTGTCCCGAAGGAGCGCATCCTCAGATTTCCCCAGGACGCCGATAACACTCGCGAAGAAGCCCAGGCTCTCGCCGGTTTTGTGGCCGAACACAACTGGCACAGCGTGATTGTCGTTACTTCGAACTACCACACTCGCCGCGCCCGGTATATTTTCCAGCGGGTCTTTCCCGACTCCGTCAAAGTGAGCGTGGCCAGTGCTCGCGACGGCGATTTCGACCCGGAGCACTGGTGGGAAAATCGCAAATCTTTGAAGGAATTCTCTCGCGAAATGGTAGGGATGGTGGTCGCCATCTGGGAGCTCCGGGGCGACTCTCGCCATAAATCCCAGCCAGTTACCGATCGGTGGGTGCCACACCCCCAGTTCGAAATATGCCAGTTGGGAAACACCGTTCACCCTCAGGCCCCGTTATTGTTTACACCAGCTAGGTCGTATACTATCCTCACTCTTTAAGTCGCGGTTCCTGCCCGGTCCTGCGAAAAGCGGCTTCGAACCATAAATCGCGACCTCGAGGTGTCTCATGTGGAAAAAAGATGATGTCAGGCCTCAGACCGTTCCCGAAAATCCCGGCCCAAGCTCGCCTGTAAAGCCCCAATCATTTGGCATTGCTCCGGGTGGCCCATCCGCGCACGCAACGGCCCCGGTGCCCCTGTCGCCGAATTCCGCCGCCTGCATCAGCAAAGGAATCCGTATAAAAGGCGATGTGACCGGAAGCGAAGACCTGTTCGTGGACGGGTTGGTGGAAGGCAAGCTGAGCCTGACCAACGGCAGTTTGACCATTGGGCCGAATGGCAACGTGAAGGCAGATGTAAGCGCGCGGGAAGTAATCGTTCGCGGGCGCATCGACGGGAAGGTTAGCGGGCGCGAAAAGGTTCATCTCTGGGGCACCTCGCAGGTTACCGGCGAAGTACAGACCGAGCGGCTCGCCATCGAAGAAGGCGCGTTACTGCGTGGCAAAGTCGAAGCAGGAAAGCTGGTTGCCAAGGCGCCGGAAGCCCGGAGCACGACTGCTTCAGCTGGCGGCAAATCTTCAGACGTGGTACCGACCGGGTCGGGTTCGGCCGCAGATTAATCCATGAGCCTTTTGGATAAATTCGGAATTGGAGGGAGCAGTAGCTCCCGTGAAGCGCGTCCCGCTACTGGCGCGAAACCCAAGTCCGCGGTGGCCACGGTTTCCCCTTCGGGTTCCTCCCGCACGGCGGAACTACCCGCTGCATCCCGTGTCTCCAATGGGCTGAAAGAATTCCTTTGGAATCTCGATGGCCTGGGCCGCGGAACGTTGCTGGACCTGGGTCCTGCCTGGCAGACTACGCTGAACTTTTTTATCGAACGGGGCTTCCGCGTATCTTCCGAAGATATCCTTCGCGGATGGAAGACTTTTCTGGACGAAGACGATGCGCGTCTGCGGGATGTCCCGACCGCCCGCGACACCCTGGACGTGACCCCGGACGGACGGGCCACGCGTTTTCTGCAATCCAATCTGCAGTATCCCCCTGCGTCGTTTGACGCCGTCCTGCTCTGGGATGTTCTGGATTTTCTTGATCCGGCCATGACCAAGCAGACCATCGCGTCCGTCACGGAACTGCTTCGCCCGGCCGGCATTGTATTCGCCATGTTTCACACCAAGAAGGCGGAAAATTTTCAGCGCTATCGTGTGGCGGACTCCAATACCCTGCAGGTTGTCCCCGCGACGATGCTGACTCCCCCACAGAAGGCCTATCAGAATCGCGAAATTCAGGATCTTTTCAGCCGGTACCGCACCATGAAATCCTTCGTTGGCCGGGATCAGCTTCGCGAAAACCTGTTTATTAAATAACTCCGTAGGAAATCTCAGAGCAAAACCTGTGAATTTCACTATCTCTTCGCTTGCAATCCGCAATTTCGAGGCGTAGAAAAGGCGTTGTGAGCTCAATTGATCTGGAGGGGCATTAATGACTCCGCCGGATTCAGAGCGAAACAAGTTGCTCAACACACCGCTCATGCGGTGCGCGTCGCTCGTGATCGATAGGCGTTAGCAACACGCCCTTTCCGGGACGACAAAGCAAAACGAAAAGGGGAGCCATCGGCTCCCCTTTTTGCGTTTTTAGAACTGTGAAAAATCCTAATGCCGGGAGCGGTGCCGGGGCACCTGTCTGCGATGCCGGCGCCGGACCTTCGCCGCATGTCGGCGCCGATGCCGGTCGTGAGAAGACGCACGACTCTCGCTTTGCGGCGAGCTTACTTCTACGCTATTCGATGAAGACGTTGTGGTTTCTTGCGCAGGCATCGCCGTCAAGACAGTCGGAGCCGCCGCCAGCAAAAATATCGCTACATACAATTTCACTTGGGAATCCTCACTCGTAATTTCTGGGTGTCTCTATTCAACCATACCGGGGCGAGAAAGTCTCGCGGATTGGATTGCCGATATGGCGCGGAAATTCTCGAAATCTCGCTGCGATTGGTAAACAAGGACTTGCGACTGCGCAGGGGGGAAATCAGGATCCAATCTTCAGTGTTTCCAGCCAGCGGATGGCTTCCCGTTGATTGGCAATGATTTGGGCCTGCCAAACCAGGGCGATGGACATTAGTCCCATACCGACAACGCATATGCTCAAAACCACCCCTAAACTGGACTCGGTTGCCGGAATACCCATAACACGGCGAAGGTATGTCATTGCAGTGCGCTTCCTGTACTCAGAGTCACCGAACGAATACATCGAGTACGTCGTCGAGGTAATTATGGCAATCGGACTACCACCTGGCCTTCACCCAGCTATCCGGGCGATTGTCGCGCAAACACAGGATTTGCAGCGTTTTAGCTCAATTCGTTGCCTCCAGGCGTTAGGAACTGGGTGCAAATCTCGTGACTGCGATGCCATTTTCTTTCCCGTGTTTACCGAGGTTTTCCGGTGGCGCTGGCCAAGACCTGTTCCCAGGTCTTTGGATCGTGCAGCCCAAACCGGGTGGCATGCGACCCCGACCCGGCGGAATCCGACGATTCCTCATCCTTGCGCTCCGCCAGGAGAATGCTGCGGTCGCATGCGGCAAACAGTTCCGCGGCATCTTCCGAGGTAGCCACGCCCAGAATTGTCGGGTGATAGCGCAGCGCGCGATCGTACAGTTTCGCCAAATTCTGAATACAGCGCTTAAGACTTGCGCCCCGGGCCAGTGACCACAACATTCCATGCTGGTGCAATTGCAGTCCCAGTTCGCGCCCTCTCCCCACAAATCGTTGAATGTCTTCGTCCGAAGCGCCCGCGAAAAAAAACAGCTCGTCAAAATCCCGTTGGCGCATCAGCTCCGCTTCGCGCTGCGGCAGTCCAGTGTTCTGCGCCAGTTCCCTCGGCGAAAGCGACCGCAAACTGACTACCGGAACGTTTGTTTCTTCGGAGAGATTTTCCAGCGCTTCGCTCGCTGCCGGCAATGCTTCCGCTGCGGGAATGCACGTGAAGCGCCCCAGCCTGACGGTCTTTTCCGGGCGCAAATGAAAATAACCCTCCGGCAAATACACACAACTTCCACCTTCGGCAATAAATGGATGGGCGTGCGCGTGTTTGCGCCGCGCGTCGTCAAATTGCAAACGGGAGCGGCTGGTAATCCACACGGCGGGAATCCCCGCATGGTCCAGTGCCGCTGTGAATTCATCCAGGCCCGCAACGCTTTTCCCACGCGCGGGTATCAAAGAATCGATGGCAATATGTAAAACGCTCGACGTCTGTCGCAAGCAAGGCTCCGTTGGGGAGACTCATTCTAATAGGAACGGCCCCGGGTGAGCGAGTTATCCGCATCGAGTTGCAGGGCTTGGGCTGTTTCAAATTTCACTCAGCTGCGCGGCACATAAAAATAGGGCTGTCTCTTATACACATCTC
>CAXMLS010000240.1:0-13490 GCA_964194235.1 uncultured bacterium
AGATGTGTATAAGAGACAGCCGTAACACGTTGCGGCTTGCGCCGCGTGAAGAAAGTGTTCAGAACTTGCTTTTCAAGTTCGCTGTGATATGCAAATTCTATCGGACTGTACGGAAGCGCGCAAACGTCATCAAACACGAGGCTCCGTTCATAGCAGCGTTCCGCGCAGAATCGCCAGCGCCACCGTAAAATAAATGCACAAGCCCGTCACATCCACCAGCGTGGCCACGAACGGCGCGGAACTTGCCGCCGGATCAAAGCCCAGCCGCCTCATAATAAACGGCAACATACTGCCGGCAAGCGTCCCGAACAGCACCACGCCGATCAAGCTGGCCCACACGGTAGCCGCCAGCAAAAGATAATGCTCCCCGTAATTCGTCAAATGCAGATGCTGCCACAGCACAATGCGGAAAAATCCGATTATTCCCAGCATAAATCCGAGCGCCAGCCCGGAAGCCAGCTCCCTGCGGAATACTTTGAACCAGTCGCGCAAGGTCAATTCCCGCAACGCCAGCGCGCGGATAATGAGCGATGCTGCTTGCGAACCGGAATTCCCGCCGCTGCTGATGATCAGCGGCACGAACAGTGCCAGCACGACGGCGCGCGCAATTTCTCCTTCAAAAAATGTCATCGCCGTGGCCGTCAGCATTTCGCCCAGAAACAGCGCCGACAGCCATCCGCCGCGTTTGCGAATCATGTCCCACAACCCGACTTGCGTGTACGGCGCATCCAGCGCCTCCGAGCCGCCGATTTTCTGTATGTCTTCCGTGGCTTCCGATTGCGACACGTCCAGCATGTCGTCCACAGTGACGATGCCGAGCATATTTCCCTGCGCATCGGTTACCGGCAACGCTACGCGATCGTATTTCTCGAAAAGCCTTAGGGCCGTTTCCCGATCGTCCGCGGCGTGCAGCGAAACCATTGTCGGATCCGCAATTTCGGTTACCGTGGTTTGCGGGTCGGCCATCACCAGCGAGCCCAGCCGGAGGTCTTCCAGCAATTTCCCGTTGGCGTCTAGAATGTAAACTACGTTCAGCGTTTCACTTTTTTTTCCAACTTTGCGGATGTGCTCCAGCGCTTCTGCCGCGGTCATTTCCGGAGCGATGGCCAGGTAGTGCGGCGTCATGTACCGGCCCACGCTCTGCGGGGAATAGCCCAGCAGTTCGCGCGACTCTCTCAGCTCTTCGGGAGACAGATCTTCGAGCAGCTTGCGCGTAACCTCCGCCGGCATTTCTCCGAAAAAACGCGTGCGGTCATCGGGCCGCATCTGGTCCAGCACGCGTTTCACTTCGTCCGCCGAAAGCGAATGAACCAATTCACGCTGCTCGCTCGGAGGCAGGTAACCAAACACTTCAGCCGCGCGATCGCGCCCTAGAAGCCGGAAGACAATGGCTCGGGCTTTTGTCGGCAACGTCGCCATCATTTCCGCGATATCGGAAAAATGCGTCGCCGCAAGCTTGGCGCGCAATTCTTCCCATCGCTGCTGGTCGATCAACTCCGTCCATTCCGTTGGTGAAAGGATTCCAGGCATCTCAGCTCTCAGTCCTTGGGTAAAGTCACGGTCCTATTTTAAACAGCTCTAGTGAACCTGCACGACGCCTATATAGTATGCGGACGACAAGCATCTAGCTGCCTACAAACTTCCTTCTGTTTTCACAGGCATTCTCCTGTTTCAATGGCAACTCCCTGAGTGAAAGCTTTCACTAAACCACAAAGCCCTAAAGATGACTTCATCGTGGATTTTGTGCGATTCTTCCTACCCATAGAGGTTGCGAGGACATGCCTGCATGCTGAAAAAGTTTAGAGAGTTGACGGAAAAAGAGATTCTGGCGCTGGCCATCTCCTCCGAAGAAGAAGACGGGCGCATTTACGCCGAGTTTGCCGACGGACTGCGTGAGTCGTATCCCGCAACGGCCCAAATGTTTGAAGAGATGCGCGAAGAAGAAGTCGTGCATCGCGATCGCCTGATGGCGATGTTCCGGCAACGATTTGGCGATCACATTCCCTTGATCCGGCGCGAAAATGTGAAAGGGTTTTTGCAGCGCAAGCCGACCTGGCTCACGCGCCCGCTGGGAGTGAACGTAGCGAGAAGGCAAGCGCGCGTCATGGAAATGGAAGCAGCGCGATTTTACGCTAAGGCCGTTAGCCGCGTCACGGACGTATCGACGAAGGAGCTATTAAACAAGCTCGAAGAAGAAGAGCGTAAACACTCCGCCACCGCCGGCGACCTGGAAGAAAAACATTTAACCGAGAATGCGCGCGCGCAGGAAGACGAATCGCATCGCAAGCTATTCCTGCTGCAGATTGTGCAGCCAGGTTTGGCCGGATTGATGGACGGCTCGGTGTCCACACTGGCACCTTTGTTTGCCGCGGCCTTCGCCTCACACAAGAGCTGGGAAGCTTTTCTCGTAGGTCTCGCGGCCTCCATCGGCGCGGGGATATCCATGGGATTTGCGGAATCGCTTTCCGACGACGGTTCACTCACCGGCCGCGGCTCACCGTGGATTCGTGGACTGGTGATCGGCGCAATGACCACCGCGGGCGGAATCGGGCACACACTTCCATTCCTGATCGCAAACTTTAATGTCGCGATGACCATCGCGGTAATCGTAGTTGCCGTGGAACTGGCCGCTATCGCGTATATCCGGCATCGCTACATGGATACGCCGTTTTTGCAGGCAGCGTTCCAGGTAATCGTGGGCGGTGTGCTGGTTTTTCTGACGGGATATTTGATCGGAAGCTCTTAGGACGAACGGAATCGCTCCGCAGCGGTCGTAAAAGCGTTACTAAAAGATCAGTCGGCTTGCGCCGATGCGGGCGTCGTAACCGTGGCCCGGCCGTGGCTGCGGAGACCGTTGATCCACGACTGCAAGCGATCCATATAGATGTACACCACCGGCGTGGTGAACAGCGTAAGCATCTGACTCAAAATCAATCCGCCCACAATCGTAATACCCAGCGGCTGTCGAAGCTCCGAACCAACTCCCGTTCCCAACGCCAGTGGCAAGGCCCCAAGCAGCGCAGCCATAGTCGTCATTAAAATAGGACGAAAACGCAGCAGGCAAGCCTCGTAGATGGCTTCGACCGGGGACTTGTGTCCTTCCCGCTCCACCTGTACCGCGAAATCGATCATCAGAATCGCGTTTTTCTTCACGATGCCGATGAGCAGAATAATCCCGATCAGCGCAATGATGTTCAGATCCGATTTTATAAAGCGAATTGCCAGCAGCGCCCCGATCCCCGCCGAAGGGATCGTGGAAAGGATGGTAATCGGGTGGATATAACTTTCATAAAGTATTCCCAGAACGATGTACACCGCGGCAAGCGCAGTGAGAATCAGCACCGGCTGGCTGGAAAGCGAATCCTGAAACGCTTGCGCCGTGCCTTGAAACGAAGCGTGAACCGTCGAAGGTATACCCAGTTCTCTCTGCGCCGCCTGAATATGTTCTACCGCGGGGCCAAGCGACGCGCCGGGCGCCAGATTAAACGACAGCGTAATCGCGGGGAACACGCCCTGGTGATTAACGGACAGCGCGGTGTTGGACGGCTCGTAATGAGCGAACGCGCTCAACGGTATCAGCTTGCCGCCTTTCGCCGGCACATAGATCAGTTTCAGCGCGTCCGGACCCTGCTGCGACTCCGGCGCCACCTCCATGACCACGTGATACTGGTTCAATCCTTTATAAATATTCGAAACCTGGCGCTGGCCAAACGCGTCGCCCAGCGTGTTGTCGATATCCTGAACGCTCACGCCCATGCGCGAGGCCGTGTCGCGGTCGATCACCAGTGAAGTTTCCAGCCCCTTCATGTTCTGATCGGTATTCACGTCGCGAAGCTCCGGGATCTTGATCATGCGCTGCATTAAAATGGGCGCCCAATGATTCAGATCGTTAAGATTGTCGGCTTGCAGCGTGTATTGATATTGCGCGCCTCCAAAGCGGCCACCCACACTCAGGTCCTGAACAGGTTGCAGGTATAAAGCAGCACCGGGAATTTTCGCCGTTTTTGCGCGGATGCGCGCGATCACCTTATCGGCAGAAAGCTTGCGCTCGCTCAGCGGCTTCAACTGCGCAAACATGCGCGCCGTGCTGCCGCCACTGCCGCCGCCCGTAAAGGATGTGACGGTATCGATGGCGGGATCCTGCAAAACTACGTCCGTGAAGGTGCGCATTTTTTGCGACATGGCCGCGAACGACAAATCCTGGTCACCTTGAATAAGCCCGCTGATGCGTCCAGTGTCCTGCTGCGGGAAAAAACCTTTGGGAGTCTGCACGAATAAATAGACGTTGAGACAAACCGTGCCGATGGCCACCAGCAGAATAAGAAACTGGTGCCGCAGCACCCAGCGCAGCGATACGTCGTAAATGCCATGCAGGCGATTGAATACATTTTCAGAGAAGCGATACAGCCGGTTGTGCTTTCCGCTGTCCGGTTTCAAGAAGCGCGCGCACATCATCGGCGTAGTCGTCAGCGAAATGATCAGTGACACGCCAATGGCCACGCTCAGCACCACCGCGAATTCCCGGAAAAGCCGGCCCACAATTCCGGCCATCAGCAAAATAGGAATAAATACCGCGATCAGCGACGTGCTCATGGAAATAACAGTGAAACCAATTTCACTGGCGCCCTTCATCGTGGCTTCGTACGGCTCCATGCCCGCCTCGATGTGCCTCGCGATGTTTTCAATCACCACGATCGCATCGTCCACGACGAAGCCGGTGCAAATGGTCAGCGCCATCAGCGACAAATTGTCCAGGCTGTAGTTGCACAAATACATCACGCCGAATGTGCCGATCAGCGAAATCGGTACGGCGACGCTGGGAATTACCGTGGCCCAAACATTGCGCAGAAACGCGAAGACTACAAAGATCACTAGAATGATGGAGATGACCAGGGCAATCTCCACATCGTGAACTGAAGCGCGAATCGTGGTGGTGCGGTCGATGATCACGTTAAGGTGCAGCGAAGGTGAAATGGACGAGCGCAAAACCGGAAGGATCGCCGTGATGCGATCGACCGTCTCAATCATGTTGGCGCCCGGCTGGCGAAAAATGGCCAGGATCACCGAGGGCTTGCCGCCGGATAGCGCCAGGTTGCGCGTGTCTTCGACCGAATCCGTCACTTCCGCAACATCCTGCAAACGCAACGCGGCGCCCGAATGCCCGGCGATAATCAACGGCTGATATTCGTAGGCTTTAAAAAGCTGGTCGGTATTCGCAACGTTCCAGGTTTTTTGACCATTCGCAACGGAACCTTTCGCCAGATTGGAATTTGCAGATTGCAACGACTTGCGTACGGTCTCGAGACTGACGCCATAACTATTCAGCTGCGTGGGATTTACTTCCACACGAACGGCCGGCCGCGAACTGCCCCACACAAAAACCTGGCCAACGCCTTCCACTTGCGCAAGCTTTTGCGAAAGGACGGAATCCGCGGCATCGAAAATCTCCGCGAGAGACACGTTGTCGGAGGTCAGTGCCAGTAGAAGGATTGGCGCATCCGCGGGATTCACTTTTCGATAAGTGGGTTGACCCGGCAAATCGGCGGGCAACTGGCTGCGCGCGGCATTGATGGCCGCCTGCACATCGCGGGCGGCCGCATTGATGTCACGATTCAGATCAAACTGCAGAGTAATTCCGGTGCTGCCCAGCCCGCTGGAAGACGTCATCTGCGTGACGCCCGCGATGCGCCCGAACTGGCGCTCCAGCGGAGTGGCCACGGCCGATGCCATGGTCTCCGGACTCGCGCCGGGCAAACCCGCGCCTATGGAAATTGTCGGGAAATCAACTTGCGGCAGCGGAGCTACCGGCAGAAATTTGAACGCCACCACGCCGGAAAGAAAAATCGCCATCGTCAGAAGAGTCGTGGCCACAGGCCTGCGAATAAACGGCGCGGAAAAATTGGAGGAGAAGTTCACCAGCTAATCTCCAGGAGCGGTGTGAGCCGTATGCCCGGGCTCCGATGTGGGATTGCCGATATGAAACTCGAAGCGATGCGCCAGCCAGTCGAATGCCAGGTAAACCACCGGCGTCGTGTACAGCGTCAATAGTTGGCTGAGAATCAGCCCGCCAATAATTGTGATTCCCAGCGGACGGCGCAATTCCGCGCCAACTCCGGTGCCCAGCGCCAACGGTAAACCTGCGAGCAGCGCCGCCATGGTGGTCATCATGATTGGCCGGAAGCGCAACAGGCATGCCTCGTAAATGGCATCGAGCGGGGCCTTCCCTTCCTGGCGCTCAGCGTCGAGCGCAAAGTCGATCATCATGATGGCGTTTTTCTTTACGATACCGATCAGCAGGATGAGGCCGATCAACGCAATCACGCTGAACTCCGTGCGGCAAAGCAGCAGCGCCAGAATCGCGCCCACGCCGGCGGACGGAAGTGTGGAAAGAATCGTGATTGGGTGAATGTAGCTCTCGTACAAAACGCCCAGCACGATGTACACGGTAACCAGCGCGGCGAGAATCAGGATCGGTTCATTCGACAGCGAATTCTGAAATGCCGCGGCCGTTCCTTGAAATGTGCCTTGCAGGCTGGGCGGCATATTTAAATCGTGTTTGACCTTGTTGATGGCGTTGACGGCATCGCCCAGCGCCGCGTTGGGCGCAAGGTTGAACGACAGCGTCACGACTGGGAACTGTCCTTGATGATTCAGCGTGAGCGGCGCGGTGCCCGGTTCCATGCGCGTAAACGCGCTAAGCGGAACCTGCGGTCCTGAAGAAGAATGAACGTAAATGCTTTTCAGCGCGTCGGGATTCTGCTGGAATTGCGGATCGACTTCCATGACTACGTGGTATTGATTGAGCTGCGTGAAAATCGTGGACACTTGCCGCTGGCCGAACGCGTCGTACAGCGTGTTGTCGATATCCGCGGGAAGCACGCCCAGCCGCGACGCGGTGTCGCGGTCGATGGTCAGCGTGGCAAGCAGTCCCTGAGTCTGCTGATCGCTGGCCACATCTCGGATTTCTGGGATGGATTTCAGTTTGTCGATAAATCGCGGCGTCCAGTACGCGAGTTCTTTTTGATCCACATCTTCCAGGCTGTACTGAAATTGCGTGCGGCTGACGCGATCTTCCACCGTCAGATCCTGCACCGGTTGCAAAAACAATGAGACGCCGTCGACTTTCGCCAGCTCCGGTTGGAGACGCCGAATTACATCGCTGGCATTCAGATTTCGCTGCGCCAGCGGCTTTAGATTGATCTGAATGCGCCCGCTGTTCAGCGTGGGGTTGGTTCCGTCGATGCCGATAAAGGACGAAAGACTCTCAACCGCTGGATCTCGCAGGATGATATCGGCTAGCGCCTGTTGCCGGCTGGCCATCGCGGGAAATGAAACATCCTGCGGTCCTTCGGATACGCCAAGAATCACGCCGGTGTCCTGCACCGGGAAAAATCCTTTGGGGATGTAGATGTACAGCAGGATCGTTCCGACAAGAGTCGCCACCGTGACGAGCAATGTCAGCGTGCGATACCGCAGCACTACTTTTAATGTCCGCCCGTAAAATGCAATTACCGAATTGAAGGCGTCTTCCGATTTACGGTAGAAGCGTCCTTCTTCTTCTCTGCTCCTGTGCCGCAATAGTTTTGCGCATAACATCGGCGTCAGCGTGAGCGATACAAAAGCCGAAACTAAAATAGTCACTGCGAGTGTGATGGCGAATTCGCGAAAGAGCCGCCCGACGATATCGCCCATAAACAGCAACGGAATCAGCACGGCGATCAGGGACACCGTCAAAGACAAAATCGTAAAGCCGATTTGCGCTGAGCCTTTGAGCGCGGCTTGCAGCGGAGACTCGCCCTCTTCAAGATACCGCGTGATGTTCTCGATCATCACGATAGCGTCGTCCACCACGAAGCCGGTGCTGATCGTCAGCGCCATGAGCGACAGGTTATTGAGGCTGTAGCCGAGCAGGTACATCACGCCAAACGTGCCCACAATGGACAGCGGCACGGCAAAACTCGGAATGATCGTGGCGCGAAAACTGCGCAGAAAAAGAAAAATCACCATGACCACCAGCCCGATGGTCAGCATCAGTTCAAATTGCACATCGGAAACTGACGCGCGAATAGTGGTTGTGCGATCGGTGAGGATGCTTACTTTTACCGCCAATGGAAGCGACGCCTGCAATTGCGGCAGAAGTTTTTCAATGCGGTCGACAACCGCAATAATATTTGCTCCGGGTTGCCGTTGAATGTTGAGGATCACCGCGGGATTTTTGTTGGCCCACGCCGCCTGGCGTACGTTCTCCGCCCCGTCGATAACCGTTGCTACATCCGTGAGCCTGACCGCTGCGCCGTTGCGGTACGCAATAATGATCTGGCGGTAGCTGTCGCTGGAAATCAGCTGATCGTTCGCGCCGATCGTGTACGCCTGGTGCGGTCCGTCAAACGTGCCTTTAGCCTGATCGACGTTGGCTTGCCCGAGTGATGTTCGTAAATCTTCGAGACTCAGCCCGTAAGACGCCAATGCCGTGGGATTTGCCTGAATTCGTACCGCCGGCCGTTGCCCTCCGCTGATGCTCACAAGGCCCACGCCGGAGAGCTGCGAAATTTTTTGCGCCAGCGTGGTGTCGGTAAGATCCTCCACCTTCGCTAGCGGCAGCGAACTGGATGTCAGCGCCAGCGTCAGGATCGGTGCGTCGGCTGGATTTATTTTGCTGTAAATCGGCGGGTTCGGAAGTCCTTGCGGCAACAGATTGGACGCGCCATTAATCGCGGCTTGCACTTCTTGCTCGGCAATGTCGATGTTCAGATCGAGTCCAAATTGGAGCGTGATGATCGAGCTGCCGAACGAGCTCGTCGACGTCATCTGATTAAGGCCCGGAATTTCGCCGAACTGGCGCTCGAGCGGTGCAGTGACTGAAGACGCCATCACGTCCGGGCTGGCGCCGGGATAAAAAGTTTGTACCTGAATGGTTGGATAATCGACTTGCGGCAATGCCGACACCTGAAGTTGCCGGTATGCGACGAAACCTACCAGAAGAATGCCGACCATCAGCAGCGTGGTCGCCACAGGCCGCAGAATAAACGGCCGGGAAAGATTCATCGCGACGGTCCTCGCGGCTGAGTACTCGGATGGCCGCTGCCATTTTGCGCGGGTGCAGGAGCCGGTGCGGAGGAAGGAGCGGGACGCGTTCCAGAGCTACTGCTAGGTGTAGTGTGGTCCGGAGTAGCAGCCGCATTCCCGGTACTCGCGCCGGTTCCTCGCCGACCATTATTTCCGCCGCTGCTGGGACTCACCTTGCTCCCGTCTTGCAATTTATCTTGACCATCAATCACGACAACTTCGCCGGGATTCAAGCCGTCGCTTAAGCCCGCGTTATCGTTGGTGGACTGCGCGATGGTCACGTTATGAATTTTTACGGTATCAGTGCCATCCACTGCGTACACATACGTCCCTTGCGGGCCGCGCTGAATAGCCGGCGTGGGTACGATTGTCAGATTACGTTTGGTATCTACCAGCAAGTGCACGTTGACGAATTGATTCGGAAACAAAACATTGTCGTCATTCTTGAACGTCGCCTTGAGCTTGTACGTTCCAGTGGTGACATCGATCTGGTTATCGATGCTGGTCAACGTTCCAGAAGCAATCTTGGCGGTATTGTCGCGATCGAAGGCATCGACAGGAAGCTGCCCGCCGCCGCGCAATTTCGTGGCTACCTGCGGCAACTGATCCTGCGGCAAACTAAAAATCACCGAGATCGGCTGCAACTGCGTGATCACCAGCAATCCGCCCGGATCGTTCGCGTGCACCATATTGCCGGCGTCCACCAATCGCAATCCTATGCGGCCACTGATAGGCGCGGTAATCCGCGAATAGGAAAGCTGCAACTTTGCGCTATTGATGGTGGCCTGATCGGTTTGTATCGAACCGTTAAACTGTCCGACTTGCGATTGCTGCGTATCCATTTGCTGCTTGGCGATCACGCCTTCTCCGTACAGTAACTTGTACCGTTCCAGATTGACTTCGGCGTCTTTGCGCTGCGCCTGGTCTTTTGCAAGCTGTCCCTCGGCCTGCTCAAGAATTACCTGATAAGGTCGCGGATCGATTTGCGCCAGCAAATCACCCTGCTTTACAAATTGGCCTTCTTTGAACGCCACGCTGACCAATTGCCCATCGACGCGGCTGTGCACCGTAACCGTGTTGAAGGCCGTTACCGTGCCGAGTCCAGTGAAATAAACCGGCAGATCCCCGTGTTGGGCGGTTGCTACGACCACAGGTACGACTGGAGGGCTGCCCGAGCCGCCTTTTCCTTTCCCTCCGCCACCCGCCGCACCGGGGCTTCCCACTGCGGCAGACGACTCCGCCTGACTTTTCGCGTGCGCTGCGCGGTAATACCAAATTCCGATTGCGACCATGCCGACGACGACCAGCCATAGCCACCAGCGGCGTTTCGCCGGCGGCGCGGCGGAAGTCTCCGAAGCGACGGGTTTCGACAAATCCATGGACTTCAAATGCGACATTCACTCACTCCTGCCAAATTTTGCTTTTGCGAATTCGTCTGCCCGCTGGCAAGACTTTCGCGGAATCATAGGGGTTGCTGCTGGGACCAGAGGCAGCGTACCGCACCTGTCGCAGCACATCGTACAAAAAAAACGCTGCGAATAAATAAGACGGCTGGCATGCTGGAAAGGTTACGAACGCCTAGGCAGAGCCCCCTACCGCCTTGCCGAAATAAAGCTGCGCATGATTGCTTTTCCTGAGTGCAGAAGCGGCTCCAAGAACGTAAACTAACGCCCACCTCACGCGGGATACGCCCGGGTGAATCGATCGCAACGGGAGAGGAAATGGCTAGAGGCATATTGCTCGGAATCTTGCTCGGATTTGTGTTGGTCGCTGCAGGTACATACTTTTACTTTTCAACCGGAAGTGCCCCGGTCGCGGTATCGGCAGCTCCCATGCCATTTGAACGGACATTTGCGCGCATGGGATTGCATGCTTACCTGGACAAATTGCCGCACCCCGAGCCGCAAGTGCCTGCCGACGAACCGAACATGATCGCTGCTGCGCAAGTTTACAAGCAAAATTGCGCTGTCTGCCACGGCCTGCCAGGCGAACCGAAAAGCGCTATTGCGGAAGGCATGGCGCCTGCTCCTCCCCAGCTTTTTCACGGGACCGGCGTCACCGATGACGACGCGTGGGAGTCTTACTGGAAAGCCGAAAGCGGCATCCGTATGTCGGGCATGCCGGGCTTCAAAGGTAGGCTCACCGAAACGCAAATCTGGCAGGTGAGTGTTCTCGTGAAGAATGCCGATAAAATGTCGACCACCGTCAAGGCTGCGCTGCTGAGTAATGAAGCGCCAGCGGCGGCCACTGCTGCGCCAACGTTGCCCGTGACACCAACGCATTAAAAAGTGCGCCATCTTTCGACCCACATGCCATGCATTGCGCTACGAAAGATTTAGTCGGCGCACAACTTCCTCAACAATTTCCTCCGGCATCTGAGTGATGTCGATGGTAACGGCGTCGGTCGGTTCTTCCAGCGTGGCGAATTGGCTGGCCAGCAGGGTTTCGCCGGCAAAATGTCCCGCGCGTGCGTGCAGACGCTCGGCGATCAGTTGATATGTCCCGCGCAGATAAACAATCTGGATTTCTTTCGTACTCACGGCATCGTTCGCATTCGGCGAGAGCAGTACCTCGCGATAGCTGCGCTTTAACGCGGAACATGCCATGACGCCATTTTTATTTTCGGCGATCCAGTTCGCCATTTGATCTCGAATAGCCGCCAGCCATGGGCCTCGGTCTTGGTCGCTGAGCGCAATTCCCTGCCTCATTTTTTCTTTGTTACCGGCGGAATGAAAGTCGTCGCCGTCGGAAAACTCCCAGCTGAGTCTCAATGCCAGCAACCGACCCACGGTCGTTTTGCCTGATCCCGTTGTCCCCATCACCAGGATGATCATGAATTGGAGTTACAGGATTCGCGCCAAGATCGCCAGCTTTTTCTCGCGGATAAACAAATCCTTTTGTCCCATATTTTCCTCGAGAACAGTATCTATTGGACTGCTAAGATCGTTTCAAAGGAGTGCATTGATGACATTTTTCTTTGTACTCTCAGGCTGTCTGCTGGCGTCTAACATTTGGATACCATTGCCCACATGAAGAGACGACCTTTGATCAAAGTTCCAGTACTTAATTCCAGTATTGCACTCAGAATCCGCGGCTTTGAAGTTCTCGCGATCACGATGGTTTCCTTCCTGATGATCGCGCCGTCCGCGCGCGCCCAGGACAATTACGAAATCCAGGTCTATGGGTCGGAGCTCGTTCCGCCGCATCACACCATGGTCGAACTGCACAGCAACTTCACCGTGACCGGCTCGAAGCAATTCGATAACGGCCTCGCCCCCACCAATCACGCGGTTCACGAAACCCTGGAGATCACCCATGGCTTTACCGATTGGTTCGAGTGCGGATTTTATGTCTTCACGTCGTTGCGTTCCGGTGATGGATGGGATTGGGTCGGCGACCACATCCGGCCGCGTGTTTCGGTCCCGAAGAAATGGAATTGGCCGGTCGGCCTCAGTTTGTCCAATGAAATCGGCTACCAGCAGCGGCATTTTTCCGAAGACACGTGGACGTGGGAGATGCGGCCCATTATCGATAAACAAATCGGCCGGTGGTATTTATCGTTCAATCCCACAGTGGACCATTCGATTCACGGCCCTAACGTAAATAAAGGTTTTGAGTTCTCGCCCAACTTCAAAGCGAGCTACGACGTTACGCCCAAAGTTGCCTTCGGAGTGGAATACTACGGCGCGCTTGGCCCGGTGAACGGTTTCGATCCAATCTCCAGGCAGCAACAGCAAATCTTTCCAACCTTCGATTTAAACCTCGCTCCGCAGTGGGAAGTAAATTTCGGCGTAGGCGTAGGAGTGACCGGCGGCTCGGATCATCTGATAGCCAAAGGCATCTTGGGCTACCGGTTTAACTTTTGACTGGAGAGTTGAACCTGCATCGCAGGAAAATTGATATAAATAGCGGACGGGCCTGTAAGCCGGATTTAACGACGCGCACCGCACTTTCAATAAGTTACGCTTTATCAATAACCGGGATGTGTCAATAGCGTCAATTTCGTCAACGTTGGCAGGATTTTGGACACGTTTTGGACACGCTCTTACTTGCGGTACCACGCCGAGGCGATTTTGTTATTATGAATTTCCCACCTGCAAGTACCTGTGTTTGCGATAGCCCCATTTCTAAACAATCTATCGTAATGTTGCATTTCAGCAAATATAGTTCACTGTGGGTACCACCTCGCGCTGGAAGCAGCGGCCAAAGTTAAGAGAAAGTGCAGCAGTGTGCAGTGGAGATTAGACGGGATGCGCTCTGGTCGCTGTGAACGACCTATTAGAATAGTCACATACGCACGCACAGCTCACCTGAGAGAGCAAACCTAACAAACCTAGTAAGCATTCCCTCTCACGCAAGCGATTAATGCAAAGCTCTTTTGGTGAGTTTCTGTGCTGGTAAGCGTCATCCGGAGACCGTCTTGA
>CAXMLS010000241.1:0-2089 GCA_964194235.1 uncultured bacterium
GATGTGTATAAGAGACAGGGACTATATATTTTCAGCGGCGGCGAGCCGGTGAAAGTTTCGCAGGAGATTCAGCCCACGTGGAACAAGATCAACTGGCAATACGGGCACACGCTATGGGTGACGGTGGATACGAAAGAGCGGAGAATTTTTGTAGGCGTGCCGTTTGGCGCGGCGACTTCACCGAACAAAGTTTTGATGCTGGATTATCGCGATTTGGATACGGCGGAAGAAATTGCCGCGCGAGCGCCGGTGAGTATTTCTTTTGCCGGACGAAAAACGGCGACGGATAAAACACGCAAGTGGTCGCCGTGGACGATTGCGGCGAATGCGTGTGCGCTGATCGAGCGCAGCGATGGTACGGCGAGGGTGGCGCTGGGCGGGGGATCGCCGGGTGTGGGCGGCGGCGCGGCGACAGGTAAGGTGTACCAGTTGAGCGATGCGCAGCTGTCCGACGATGGGACGGCGATTCCGGGTTACTACACGACGCATTATTTTCCAGAACGCGTGGTGGAGCAGGCGCTGAGTTTGGGCGCACATCGAAAACTTTTTAGTTATCTGAGCATGTTTGTGGAAGGGGCTGGGAGTCTGGCGCTGACGAGCTTCACGAATTCGCCGAGTGCGGCGCAAGCGCAGCAACCGTTGCCACTGAGTGTGCCGGCGACGAAGGATCTGGAACTGCCGATTAATATTTTGGGCGAGAGAGTGGCGTTTCAAGTGAGCACGAATCAGGCGGGCGCGTGGTTCCGATTGCAGAAATTTACGCCCTCGGTGAGGGTGGATCCCTGGGCTCCGGTGCGGGGGCTGAATTGAGTGGGGATGGAGTCGGGACCACGTCACGAGGCCGAGAGATGGATAGTCGCAGTTCGTTCATTACCAAAATCCCCTGCAGGCTCACACGAAAACCCCTCGTGTACAGCACCCAGATCCATACCGATCCCGTTAGAAGAGTGCGCCTGTCTTGTGATTAATGGCTGTGGGAAATTTCTGCGCGGTGAAATTCTAAATTTATGCTGACGGTGGCCCAACTTGCTCCGCTGAAGGATCGCGATCCGTATTTGTACGAGACGCTGGTGAAGGTGGTGGCGGCGGTGAATGCCACGAGCCAGCGGGCGGGCGTCGATCCGAGCACGCCTGCTCTCGCGCCACCGGCGATTGCATCGTTGACGGTGCGCGCGGCGAATGGATGGTTTGATATTGCGATTGCGGATCCGTCGGATTCGCGGCCGGGTTTATTTTATTTCGCGGAGTCGGATACTACGCCGGCGTTTAGAGCGCCGCGCGTTTATTTCCTGGGTGCGTCGAGAAATTTTTATGGGCAACTGGGTAACCAGACGCTTTACTGGCGCGCGTATTCGCAATATGTGGGATCGCTGCCGTCTGCGCCGGTGACGTTTGGTTCGCCGGCGATTGGCGTTGCCGGCGGAGGATCGTCGGGGCCGGCGCCGTTGCCTTCCAGCGGAAGCGGGGCGCTCGCAAATGGAATTGTGCGCGGGGGAAATGGGTTTGGCGTGCATCCAGGAGCGCGGGTGGTGCGGCCAACGTCACTCTAGGCGGCGGTGAAGACAATCGATGCGGATTCGCGAGTATCAAGAGAGCGATCTCGATGCGCTGAGAACCATTCACGCGGAGCAGGGGTTCGATTATGCGCTGCCGGATTTGAAGCAGCCACTGTTTGTGACCAAGCTGGTTCTTTCGAAAAAGGATTCGGGCAGCGAGGGCGAGGCAATACTTGGCGCGGCGTTTTTGCGGTTGACGGCGGAAGCATATCTGCTGCTGGACCCGCACGCGGGTACGCCACGCGATCGCTGGCAAGCGTTACTGACATTGCACGCGGCGGCGGAGCGCGATGCGTGGCGGCGCGGGCTGGAGGATGTGCATGCGTGGTTGCCTCCGGGTTTGGCGAAGAAGTTTGGGAAGCGCATTGAGCGGCTGGGGTGGGTGCGTGATGATGCGTGGACTCCGTACTGCAAAAGAGTGGGGGAGTTTTCGTTTTCTTGAGTGCGTGGGTTCTGAAAGGAATTTACGGGACTCGATTAGGGAATGACTAACAACAATTTCGGAGTGACCCAAGACCCAGGTTCATAACCTG
>CAXMLS010000242.1:0-5924 GCA_964194235.1 uncultured bacterium
AGATGTGTATAAGAGACAGAGCAAGTACTTTGAACGCGCCCCCCGCCGTACTTAAACAGGGCCCTGCGAGCGACTGTAAAAAGGGTTAGACCTGTATTGTTTACTTAGCCTGGATGCACTCGGGACCCCTCCCGAGCCAACACCAAGGCTTTGCGCGGGCTGGCAACAAAGCGTTGATTTATAACATTTTCAGCGAAGAACGGTCAAACGCTACCCAGTGGGCTTTATAAATACCAGGTAAGTATAAAGTCGCGTTCACAACCGGTCTGACTGAGGTACGGAAAAACTGGAATCCGGAGACGTTATTGCAAACCGATGGTACCATGCCATGATCATTTTCTGAGGCCGTGCGTCTACGATCCGGGCACGTGCCGGCTGCCGGTTCGGGGGGTTATGAATAGTAGTAATTCAGCGACAAATGGCGACGCCTATTCGGGCGGCGAAGCGGCGATAACTGCGCGCCAAGGTGGCACCGCAAACAACGCGCTGCGCCACGACTGGAGCCGCGGAGAAGTCGGCGAAATTTACAGGTCCGCCCTGCCGGAGCTGATTTTTCGCGCGCAGACGATCCACAGGAAATTTCATGCGCCGGACCGCGTGCAAACCTGCCAGCTCATCTCCATTAAAACAGGAGGCTGCCCGGAAGACTGCGCGTACTGCCCACAGAGCGCTCATTACGACGCGGATGTTGAGAGACAGGGGTTGCTGGATGCGGAGCACGTAATTTCCGTGGCGCGCGAAGCCGCCGGGCGCGGAGTAACGCGCTTCTGCATGGGCGCCGCGTGGCGTCAAGCGCCGGAGGGCAAAGATTTCGACACGGTGCTCACGATGGTGCGCGGCGTATCGAGCCTGGGAATGGAAGTGTGCTGCACGCTCGGGATGTTGACGGAAGGCCAGGCGGTGAAACTGAAAGATGCGGGCCTAACCGCGTACAACCACAATCTGGATACGTCGCCGGAATTTTACGGGTCGATCATCACCACGCGAGTTTATGACGATCGCTTGCGCACGCTGGCGGCGGTTCGCAAGGCGGGAATCACCGTGTGCTGCGGCGGAATTCTGGGCATGGGTGAAAGCGAGGACGACCGCATTGGATTGCTGCGGCAACTGGCGATCCTGGAGCCGCATCCGGAAAGCGTGCCGATCAACATGCTGGTTCGCGTAGCCGGGACGCCGATGGGGGACAAACCGGCGCTCGATCCCCTGGAAATGGTGCGCGCGATTGCGACCGCTCGCGTGCTGATGCCGGCTTCGCGTGTGCGGCTGGCGGCCGGACGAAAACAACTTTCGCCGGAGGCCGTGACGCTGTGTTTTCTTGCCGGAGCCAATTCGATTTTCGTCGGTGAAAAATTGCTGACCACTCCCAATCCGGGCGCGGATGAAGACGAAAAGCTGCTGCAAACGTTAGGGCTAAAGCCGCTCGAATCGCATGCCATCTAAATTTAACGATACGTTGCTGAGGGAACTGCAGGCCGGCCTCAGCGATCTTGAAGCGCGAAGCCAGCGGCGAACGCTGGTGGAAATTCGCGGCGTGAATCTTTGCTCGAATGATTATTTGGGATTGGCGGAGCACGCTGGATTGAAAGAAGCAGTGCTGGAAGCAGTGCGCGCCGAAAAGCGCGTGGGCGGGACGGGTTCGCGATTACTCTCCGGCCACGCGGCAGTCTGGAATGAGCTGGAAGAAGAGTTCGCGAAATTTGCAGGGAGCGAAGCGGCGCTTTATTTCGGAAGTGGCTACGCAGCCAATTTAGGTTTGTTGACTTCGTTGGCGGGCAAAGACGATGTGATTTTTTCGGACGCGCTGAATCACGCAAGCATCATTGATGGGATTCGCTTGTCGGGCGCACGCAAGGTGATTTATCCGCACGGCGACTTGAATGCGTTGGAGAATGCGCTGCGAGAGCACCAGCGGCATACTGGCCGGAAATTGATTGTGACCGAAAGCGTTTTCAGCATGGATGGCGATGTCGCGCATGTGGACGAAATTGTGCAGCTGGCGGAAAAATATGGCGCGGGAGTGATCGTGGATGAAGCGCATGCCACGGCGGTGCATGGGCCTGGCGGGCGCGGCATCGCAGCACCGGCGCTTGCGGCGGGACGCCTGGTGGCTGCGGTGCACACGTGCGGCAAGGCGTTGGCATCGGCGGGTGCATTTGTTTGCTGCACGGCCGTGCTGCGGGATCATTTGATCAATCACGCCCGTACGTTTATTTTCAGCACGGCGATGCCGGCGTATATGGCGGAACAGGTGCGCGCCGCGTTGCGGTTAGTGGTGGGGATGAATCAAGAACGCGAAGAGCTTTGCGCGCGGTCCGCGGCGCTCGCGGAATCCTTGCGCGGTGACGGCTGGGACACCCGGGGAAGCGCAACGCAGATTGTTCCGGCAGTTGTCGGCGAAAACGAACACGCAGTGGCCGCGGCGAAATTTTTGCAGCACACGGGCTTCGCCGTGCGTGCCATACGCCCGCCGACCGTGCCGCAAGGCAGCGCAAGGCTGCGTTTTTCGATCACGCACAAAATCGGCGCAAACGACTTGCGACGCCTGGCGGAATGCTTGAATCGCTGGCGCGCGCAAGAACCCGGGCTCACGACTGAGCGGCGACTGACACATGCGGGGCAGGCATGAGGCATCACTTTTTTATTACCGGGACGGATACGGGAGTCGGCAAGACCACGCTTGCCGCGCTGCTGTGCGCCGCGCTCGATGCCGTGTATTGGAAGCCGATTCAGACTGGCACGCTGGAAGGTTCCGACCGCGTGACGGTGATGCGGCTAGCGGGAATTGGCACCGATCGTACCCTCGACGAAGTTTACAAATTTGTGCCGCCGGTTTCGCCGGACCTGGCCGCGCGATGGGCAGGCGTGGAAATCGACCTGGCACGAATCAATTTACCGACAAGCCTGATCAACGACTGGCTGGTAGTGGAAGGCGCGGGCGGCGTGCTCGTGCCGCTCAACCCGAAACAGTTCATGCTCGATATGATGGCGAAGTTCAAGCTGCCGGTAATCCTGGCGGCGCGCAGCGGCTTGGGCACCATCAATCACACGCTGTTGACTCTGGCGGCGCTGCACGCGGCGGAACTTCCCGTGCACGGAGTGGTTTTGATCGGCGACCAGAACCGCGAGAATCGCGAGACCATCGAACACTTTGGACACGTGCGCGTCATTGGAGAGATTCCGCGGCTTCCCAATCTGCACCGGACTTCCCTGATGCAAGTTTTCATGAATCATTTCGACCGCGCAGCCTTTTCCCAGTAATTCGAAATGAGTTCGCCGCTGCGCATCTGGCATCCCTTCACCAATACAGCGATCGATACGCCCCCACTGCACGCCGTGCGCGCCGAGGGCGTATATCTGTATACCCGGGATGGGCGCCGCATCCTGGATGCGGTGTCGTCATGGTGGGTGAATTTGCACGGTCACGCGAATCCACGCATCGCGGAAGCGATCGCGGCGCAGGCGCGCAAAATGGAACACGTTATCCTGGCCGGTTTTACCCACGACGCCGCGGAGGAGTTAGCGGCGCGATTGCGAAAGCGGGTCACGCCGGAACTGACGCATCTATTTTTCTCCGACGACGGATCCACGGCAGTGGAAGTGGCTCTGAAACTTGCGGTGCAATATTTCAGCAATCTCGGGCGGCCGCAAAAATCGGAAATTGTCGCGCTGGCTCACGGTTATCACGGCGATACCGCCGGGGCGATGTCGGTGAGCGATGATTCACCGTTCACCGAACCGTTTCGTTCCATGCGCTACAAGGTGCACCGTGTGCATTCGGCGTACTGCTATCGCTGCCCGGTAGGCTTGACGCGCGCAAGTTGCAGCATTGAATGTGTGCAACAACTTGAATCGGTGCTCGAGCAAACTCACGAGCGCATTGCGGCGGTGATCGTGGAACCCTTGCTGCAGGCGGCCGGAGGCATGATTGTTCATCCGGTGGAATTTCTACAAAAGGTTCGCGCGCTCTGCACCCGTTACGATGTGTTGTTGATTGCCGACGAAGTGCTTACGGGCTTTGGACGCACAGGGAAAATGTTTGCGTGCGAGCTTGGAGGGATCGCTCCGGACCTGATGTGTCTGTCGAAAGGAATCACCGGCGGATTTTTGCCGATGGGCGTGACGCTCTGCAGCGAAAAAATCGAAGCTGCGTTTCAAGGCCAGAACCGCATGCACACCTTCTATCACGGGCATTCATATACTGGGAATGCCTTGGCGTGTGCGGCGGCCAACGCCAGCCTGCAGATTTTTGATGATGAGCCGGTGTTTGAACGCATCGAGATGATCTCGCAAGTCAACGCGGAGCGATTGGAACAGTTTCGCAAATTAGAGAAAGTCGGCGATACGCGGCAAATCGGAACGATCGGAGCGATTGAACTTCGCACAGACGACGCCGGTTATCTGTCGAGCATGCGCACGAAACTGTACAAGTTTTTTATCGATCACGGCGTTCTGTTGCGGCCGTTGGGGAATGTCGTGTATGTGCTGCCTCCATATGTCATCACGCGCGACGAATTGCACTTCGTTTACGACGTCATTCTTCAGGCGATCGAGACGGTTGTTTAGCTGACGGCTGCTGCTAAGGCGTGACGGTCTTGCCAGGAGGCTGGAAATTGGCTTTTAATTTCCACGGGTGGAAGCAGAAGATTATTGCGTTTGCCGGGGGCCTCGGCGCACCCGGTCTTTTTCTGATTTCGTTTCTTGATTCCTCGGTTCTGACGTTCCCGGTGATCAACGATCTTTTGCTGATCGAATTGTGCATGCAAAGACCGGGACGCATGCCACTGTACGCGGCGATGGCGGCGACAGGTTCGACCCTGGGTTGCGTGTTGCTGTATTTCATCGCCCGCAAAGGCGGAGAAGCGTTTTTTCACCGGAAGGCCGGAGCGCACAGCGGAGCCATCCGGCACTGGCTGGAACGAAACGGATTCGGCGGAATGCTGGCAGCGGCATTATTGCCGCCGCCCACGCCGTTCAAGTTTTTTGTGTTTGCCGCAGGCGTATTCGAAATGCCGCTGTTCAGTTTTGCCTCGGCAATCGCCGTTGCGCGAATATTCCGCTACTTCGGGGTGGGTTATCTCGCGGTGCGTTTCGGCGAAAATGCGCTGCCATACCTCTCAATGCATAAGCTGCAGGTCGCGGCCATGGCGATGGTGCTGGTCGGGGTTAGTTACGGACTATCGCAATTGATTTTGCGCAGCAAGCATCCCTATGGAGATTTAAAAAAGAAATAGCAGTGCTCAGCGGGGAGTGTCGCGGCTGGCCCAGACAATTTCCTGAGAAATTAGTTTGCCCGACGAATCGAAGTCGATGACCGCGGCAGGCTCACGCAGAGATTCACCGCCCGTAGCGCCATAACGCAGGTCGCGAATAATAACTTCCGCACCGGAGTCCATTTTTTGAATGCCAGCTTTTGGAAAGCGCCCGACGCTTAGCATGCGTTTCGCGGATTCCGTTGCCTGCGCGGCGTCGAGAAGCGGCGACGGCTGGGGCTTGAATAGATTTATACCGGGATCAAACAGGGAACGTGCCAGCCCCAGATGTACGGTCGGGCGGTGGACCGCGCTTTCCGTATCCACTAGACCACTCCATGAAACCAGCGAGGCAAAATCCGGAAACGCGGCGACGCGTCTGGGCGACTCACCGGAGTACGTGCGATTCTGTAGTTGAGCGATGGCGCTGGCGTGGAGTTCGGCCCGCGCCCCCACGTAAAGAAAAATCATTACAAATCCCAGAATCGCTGGAACGCGGCCATGTGTTTTCTTTTCCTTCGACCCGATTTCTGAGTCCACCAGGTGAAACAATTCCGGCAAGGCGATGGCCGCGATAAGAATTGAAATAATCCACGGATCGGTACCGGGTAACCAGTCCGCGGCCATTCTGGAATTGCTAGCAGGCCAGAATAGTTCCTGTCTCTTATACACATC
>CAXMLS010000243.1:0-4165 GCA_964194235.1 uncultured bacterium
GTTACCGTGTGCGCAAGGGCGACACCCTGGGCGGGATTGCCGACCGCTTCAGCGTGGCAACCGAAGATGTCCGCAAGTGGAATCATTTGAAGGCCAACAAGGTCGGCCGTGGAATGGTGCTGCGGATTTACACCCTGGACAGCACTACGGAGCGAACCGAAAGAACCGCATCGCACACCCGGTCCCGGTCCAAGTCCAGGAAAAACGTCGCGCGCCCCGCGGCCATGGCGCAAAATCGTCGGCCTTCGCAAACCCGGAATTAGCCCCCGCGTTCTGGCAATACTCTCGTTAAAATCTCGCCTTCGCCCTGTACAACTGCCTGCTGGCCCTCTCGATTGAAAAAATGGGTGTTGCCACTATCAAAAACGCAGAATGCTTGACAACGTTGCGCGAGTACGATAACAACGGCTGAAGCAAAAAACAGCTCTTCCGGTCCCGCCGCCAAAGGATTGGACGGGTTCACGCAGGTATTCGTTTTTGGGAGGATGGGATGGATTTCGACAAGGATAATTTCGAAGAAGACAACGAGCTGGCGCCGCTGGAGGAAGAAGAGGCTGGTGACGTGGATGAAGTCGTAGAGACCGAGATCGATGTAAGCGCCGGCGACGAGGACTCGGAAGAGGAAGCCCCCGCGCTCAAGCGCGGATCGAGGAGCACGGCCCTAAGCGGCGGGACCGCCAGCAGCGGACGGGCGGCCAAAAAAGCTCCCGCCAAAAAAGCGGCGTCGGCCCCTGCGAAGAAGAAATCAGCCGCAAAAGCCAAGCGCTCCGCGAAAAAATCCAGCGGCAAGAAAGCCGCGAAGAAAAAAGCCAAGAAGCCTGCCAGGAAAAAAGCTTTGCGCGGCGGCAAGAAAAAGAAGAGATAACCCCCGCTCTATTTATTCACCGCGATGTTGTAAACATCGGCACGTTCCGCGAAAGGCCCGAGACTCTTTCGGGCCTTTTTGTTTGCGAACCCGCCCAGGTCCTTTTTGGTCCATTCCGCGCAGCTGCCGGCCTTTTTTCGTTCACCGCCTCTTCAAGGATCCACACCACATTGGCACCGCGTCCGTCTTCAATCGGGAATTCGCCGCAAATTTGCCTGCAAACTCCGCAATGCGCCTTGCCTCTTTGTGTAAGTACCGTTAGCATTACCCCGCATGCCCAGGGCGCTCGAACAGATACGGCGAATGCGTGGCGGGGCGCAGTCGCATTTGATGCGCTGCGCGGACGGCCATTACTACGTGGTGAAGTTCCAAAATAATCCTCAACATCGCCGCATACTGGTCAATGAAATGCTTGGTACCCGTTTAGCCGCCCGCCTCGGCCTTCCCACCGCGCCGGTGGCCATTATCGATGTGCCCGAGGAACTCGTTCGTTTGACGCCCGATCTTGCCATGGAACACCCGCGGCAGAGGATCCCGTGCCAGTCCGGGCCGCAATTCGGCTCGCGTTATCCGGGCGATCCCCGGCGCTTGACGCTGCATGATTTTCTGCCGGACCAGCAATTGCCTCAGGTCGAAAACCTGCACGATTTCGCCGGCATGCTGGTTTTCGATAAGTGGACCTGCAACACCAACGGGCGGCAAACTTTGTTCGTGAGTGCAGTTCTGCAAACGTCCGGCCGGGCACCCGCGATGGCGGTAGCGAGCGGCTCGTCCATGACGGCAGACATCTCCACGAATCGCGCGGAGTCCGCGTACCGTACCTTTATGATCGATCAGGGATTCTGCTTCAACGCCGGGGAGTGGACCTTTCCCGACGCGCCCCCTGCGCGGATTGTACGCCCGCAACCGCGTGTATCGAGGCATTACCGGCGTGGAATCCTTCGGTCCCTGGCTGGAGCGCCTCGAAAAACGCATTACCGAACGCGTGTTGGACGACATCAGCCGGGACATTCCGTCGGAGTGGTACGAAGACGATTACGACAGCCTGCTGCGTTTGCTGGAACAGATTTATCGCCGCCGCACGCGCGTGCCGGAGCTGCTGGTGGACGCCAAACGTTCCAACCGGCAACCATTTCCAAACTGGGTGTGAACCATGGCTGAAACCGCTGCAGAAAATTTACCGTTACCCACCGCACCCGACGAAAAGTCCTGCGCGTACCGCGTGCTGCGCTACACCCCCAACCTGGTGCGCGATGAGTTCGTCAACATCGGCATTTTGCTTTTCAATCCCAAAACCGGAGAACGCCGTCTGCGCATGATTGAAGAGGAAGAAGAATACCGCCGCGTCCGCCGCCTGCATCCGCAAGCGGACGAAACTTTGTTGCGCGCGCTGCGCGACGATCTGGAAGACCGTTTTCAAACCGCTAAATCTTCAAGCCATGCGTCGTCTGACGGCGCGCCTCTGGAAAACGGCGGCGACTGGCAGCGGCTGCTCGCCAAATGGGACGACACGCTATCCAACGCCCTACAACTGGCCCCGCAAAAAGGCGTGCTGGCCGGCGATCTGGACGCCGAGCTGGAACGCTTGTATGCCGATCACGTGGCCCTGCAATACCTTCCCGGCCGCGTCGGTTTACCCGGCAGCCGCGCGCGCGTGCGTTCCTATTGCTCGCAGGTTTTTCGCCAGGCGCACCTCTGGGAGCGCATTGAAAAATCCGTGCGCGCGGAGCATTGGACTTTGCCCGGCGACCCCATGCGCATCGATTACAGTTACCGGCGCAACGGCACGCGCGGTTTTGTGCACACCCTCTCCGTCACGCGCGCCCCCGGCGACTTCAAGCAGTTGGCCTACACCGCCGAGCGCATCCAGGCCAAAGAAAAACTCAAAACGGAATTTGCGGCGGTGACCGATGTGCCGCTGGTGCGCGGCAACAAGCGCGACGATTTCATAGCCGCGTCACTGCGGGAAGTAGGCATCGAACCGGTGGCCATGGAAAGCTTCGCCGTGTGGGTGGCCAAGCTGAAGCCCATGCTGCAGTAATTTGAAAGTGTGACGGGTACTATTCCGTCTTGAGGACAAATCTTTAAAGTAAGTATCGCCAACTGGCTAAGTATTAGAAATCTACCAATCCACCAGCCTTCACAAATCCGCGGGGTCTCCGTCTTTACAGCAGCGGCTCCGACCAGTTCTCCTGACAAACAAACTAAGATTAACGGAAGTGGAGCCCCAATTGCCACGTCGGCTTTATCGGCTGAGCCCAAAAGGCCTGAAAATATTACGGGACACAATTCAGCGGACCAGGCCCTGGGCAACGAGCACGGGGCCCAAGACTGAGGAAGGAAAGGCTCGAGTCAGCAGAAACGCGCTCAAGCACGGCGTGAGGTCGGCGGCTGCCATCGAACTGCGAAAATTGGCAACAGAAACGATCAGACGCTTGAAGGCTGGGCGGTGCTCCGGATAAAACATGATCACCCTCCCTCATAACAGTTCAGTTCTCCGCGAGTAGTGAAGATCCAGACTGGGAAGGCGATGTAATTCGCATCATTTTTTTATGATGCAGTGATGCTAACAATAGGAGTCCTTGATTCAACATTGATTTGCGCCACTTCAGAATCATGTGGTAGTTTCATTTTGCAATTGCTTGTGCGCCTAGTGGAGGGCCAATGAAGTTCGGGTGTTACTCTAACGCCAGAGAACACCCGAACGGGCGCACCTGATAATGCCTTCCCGAACGGGCAGCGCTTCCAAATATCTGCCTTGCCGCCTCCGAGATGTCAATGCCGCAGTTCAGTGGGCGGTCACGTAAGATTCGGCTCGCCTGCTGTTGTTTTTGACTCATCTCAACACCCTAGCGAGTGTGGCGGCTGAAAGTGAATCGCTTGGCGAGTAATATGAACCTGATTGAAAGTTTGGGAAAACTGCAACACGATGTGGACGGAGTGGTCGTGCGGCTTGAACATGAGGGCGGGTTATGTTCATTTCAGTCCCAGAAGCCCGCGGGAGAAGTCCTAGAAGGAGCGACGAGGCCCCCGGACAGCCTGTGCGAAACCGGCGAGACGGTTAAATCTGAGTTCGTCAAAACTGCGCTTGCATTCAAAAATTCCCGACGCAAGAAGGTAGCCAATTGCGTGCTTGATGTTAGAGTTTCAATCTCCTCGCGTCTACTACTAGCGGTAGCTAACATTAAAAAATCGGAACAGCGTCTAGCAAGATGAATAAGCAAAGTCTGCGCAGATTGATGATGAAATGCATGAACGACATCTACTGGCGGGGTTTCTACCACAACGCTATCCCTATCC
>CAXMLS010000244.1:0-2051 GCA_964194235.1 uncultured bacterium
ACACTAGGCCATCGACTCACCAAAATTGTTGGCGCGCCGACAAATCATCCGCCACTTTCAATCAAAGATTCGAGATCTCATCTCCGCCGCGGACGGAAGAAAAATACTTAAACAAACACTTTAAGTTCACGAAAACGAAAAATGTCGACACGCCGACATTCATCCATCACTTTTAATTTGAACGGAGAATAATTCGCACGGTCAACGATGAACACTTCGTGGTCGCGGTTCTATGCCGAACCGTTGCCACAATAAATTGTCGGCAGTCCGACAACTCATCCATTACTTCAAATTTAGCCCGCCGCAGCCTTCGCCTTTTTCCCACTCTTCGCCTTCTCGTCAATCACCGCTTGCGCCGCCGCCAATCGCGCAATCGGCACGCGGAACGGCGAAGCGCTCACATAGTCCATGTCCAGCGAGTGACAGAACTTCACACTCGCTGAGTCTCCGCCATGCTCACCGCAGATGCCCACCTTCAACTTCGGTCGCGTCTCTCTCCCGCGTTCCGTCGCCCACCGCATCAACATCCCCACACCCTTGATGTCCAGCGACTGAAAGGGATCCGCCGCGAACACGCCCGCCTTCTTCTCGTCCACATAATCCGGCAGGAATCGACCGGCATCGTCGCGCGATAGTCCCATCGTGGTCTGCGTCAGATCGTTCGTCCCAAACGAGAAAAATTCCGCTACCTCGGCGATCTCTCCCGCCATCAACGCCGCCCGGGGCAATTCAATCATGGTTCCCACCAGGTACGGCAGCTTCACACCCGCTTTCTTAATCAACGCGTCTGCCATGCGACGGGTGGCTTGTTCCAGAATAAATAGCTCCTTTCGGTCCAAAACCAACGGATGCATTATCTCAGGTAATACTTTAACTCTGCCCCGCTGGCATTCGATTGCTGCTTCGATAATTGCTCGTACCTGCATCTCCAGAATTTCCGGATACGTGATCGACAATCTGCATCCGCGATGTCCCAGCATCGGATTCGCTTCATGCAACTGCTCCACTCGTCGCGCTACGGTCTCCACGTCGAGGCCCAGCTCCTTCGCCAGCTCCTCCTGCTTTGCTCTTTCGTGCGGCACAAACTCATGCAACGGCGGATCGATCAGCCGGATGGTCACTGGGAACCCGTCCATAGCCTGAAAAATCCCCACGAAGTCGCGCCGTTGAAATGGCAGCAACCGGTCCAGCGCTTTCGCGCGTGCCTCGCGCGTCTCCGCCAGGATCATTTCCTGAATCGCGCGCTGTCGCTCATGGCTCTTCTCCGGATGTTCGAAGTCCGTGAAGAACATGTGCTCGGTGCGGCACAACCCAATTCCCTCCGCGCCAAACTCCCGCGCTTTGCGCGCATCCTGCGGCGTGTCCGCATTCGTTCGCACGCGCAATCGTCGAACGTCGTCGGCCCACTTCATTAGCGTCGCGTAGGCGGCCGGTAATTGCGGCGTTACCAGTGGCATTTCGCCGGAATACACCACGCCCTCGCTGCCATTCAGCGTGACCCAGTCGCCTTCCTTCACGACTTTTCCCGACGCTGTCATCGTGCCTGTTTTGTAATCGATTTGCAGTTTCTCCGCGCCGACGATGCAGCACTTGCCCCATCCGCGCGCCACGACCGCCGCGTGACTCGTCTTCCCGCCCGTCGCGGTCAAAATCCCCTGCGCCACAGCCATTCCGCCGACGTCCTCGGGACTCGTTTCGCGGCGCACGAGAATTACCTTCTCGCCCTTCGCGGCCCACTCTTCCGCGCGCTGCGCGGAGAACACTACCTTGCCCACCGCCGCTCCCGGCACCGCATCAATTCCAGTGCCCAGGATTCTCGATGCTAACGATTTCTTATCAACCTTCGCATCGATCACCGGATAAAACAGTCGCTCGATATCCTCGGACTTGATCCGCTGGATCGCGTCTTCCTTGCCGATCAATTTTTCGTTGGCCATGTCCACTGCGATACGGAACGCCGCCGCGGGCGTGCGCTTGCCCGTGCGCGTCTGCAACATATATAAGGTCCCGTCTTCCACCGTGAATTCCATGTCCTGCATGTCGCGGTAGTG
>CAXMLS010000245.1:0-1749 GCA_964194235.1 uncultured bacterium
AATCGCCATGATTGATGATTTGGCAGGGTCCCGGCCAACCCGTGACCATACAATGGCGTAATACAGAAGCACGAGCATTAGGCCAGCAAGCCCGACTAACGTAGATCGATTGTCTTCCAGAAAATAGCGGAATCGAGTAGCGCCGCTGGGCTCCGGTATGTAGCCCTTGGGCCAAGAGACAACTATAGTGAGCCCTTCGCCAGGAGGTAAGGGCTGAGTAGATTTAAAACTGACAACGTTGCCAGTTTCAATTGAGGATTGAAATGCTTTTGCGCGCGACCCTTGTGGTCCGGTGTAGCCGTCCATATGGATGCTAGCTGCAGGAATGTTAATGGGCAGGGTAACTGTCGCCGATGCCTGTGCAATGGGGAAGAGCCAGCCCGAACCAGTCACGTTCCAATAGAGCTCATCGTGATCCGGGGAAAATCCGATTTCGCGGTTTGCGGTGTACAAAAACGTATAAAGGTATTCTGACGTTGGCAAGATGACCGACTCGTCTCCAAAATAAATTCGTTCACCGTTATTCTGGTGCTCAACACGAAATCTCTCAGGCTTTCCATCGCGCGTGACTTCTAGAACATTGAAATTAACAACGAAGTTGTTACCCAGATGATCTTTGTAGCGCGTTGGAAAATCCCGGTAAATGCCGTGATGAATATTCACACCTGCGCTGCGCACACAAATAGTCTCTCGTACCAGCAATGAAGCATCTGGTTGCACACGGATATCGCTCTGATCGTTGAGAATTTCTTCGCTTGCGGATGGAGTAGCTTGCGGCTGCGCTGAAAAGCAAAAAACCAAGAAAGACGAGAACGTAAGGATCATCCAGATAGCGCGCCTCACAGCCTTAATCTCCTTTTTTCTGACGAGGTCCTCGAGAATTGCAGTGCGAACTACGCACCTCCCAATTCACTGAGCGTGAAAACCAGCATAGAGTTCATAGGCATAACTAAAAATCGCCAATCCAGCAAAATAAACTGCCAGCGAAGCGATCAATTCGGGCTTGGCGGAACCGAGAGAACGCAGATGATCGACCCACACCGCCTTCGCAAGAAAGAAAATCCAGATGCCCGTCACAATCGCCACCAGCCCTCCGGGCACCATCAAGTACAAAGGACGACCAGGACGTTCTGGCGCAAAGTAATGCCCCACCACCCCGCGAATCTTGGCTGGGACGTTCAACCAACTGTCAGTTGTTGGTGTAGCGATTGGCATTGTTGCTGCGACTCGACAACTGATTGGGGTTACTGCTGGCGCTTTTGATCTGTCTGCGCGATTAAGCCCCGTTCACGGACCGGCAGGGACTGAAGAACAAGTTGTCCATATCGCACCTCCAGATGTCCGCGCGTTTCGACCAGGTAAGAGCCCAGAGCCGGTACCGGACAGAACGACGATACAATCGCGGAACGCAACCTGTCGCAGGCACCTAGATATTTCAGACAGACCAAAAACAATCGCGTACTGGCAATATTAAAGCTGGTTCTGTGGGAAGGAATCCCTCACCTGAGTGCCGGTTAACCAGGCACAGATTGAGAATTGCCCCTAAACAAGCAAGTTCTGCCAGAACGATGCCCGATGCACGTCGATACCGAAAAAGTACGTACGCCAAAGCTCTCCTGTCGACGAGAAATGCCCACAGCATTTTGAGGCCATTAACACCACCTTGCAATTTCGGCAGCTTGAATTCAGGTAACTTTGGCATTTGTCCGTGAATCATGTACAAGTCAAAACCTGTCTCTTATACACATC
>CAXMLS010000246.1:0-1987 GCA_964194235.1 uncultured bacterium
GATGTGTATAAGAGACAGTTATAGGATAGAGCGTCTCTGGCCGTTAATCCTGATCGCCGTTGGCGTATTGATGTTCCGCAACAGGCTCGGACGCCGCTGGTAATAACGCAGCACGTAAACGCATAAAGTTGTCGGAGGTTGGTGAATGAGCAATCGAAGCAACTTCAGTTGCAGTTGCCGCCGCTGTACCATTCGCAGCCTGATGGGCCCCGCTGCCATCATCACTGTTGGCGTGCTCTTTCTGCTGCAGCAAACTCACAGCGGCAATTTCAACTTCGGCCGCACGTGGCCCGTCATCATGGTGGTCCTTGGCGTAATCAGCCTGGCCTCCGCTCTTGCTCCCATGGATGGACACATCGCTCCTCCGATTCCACCCGCTGTCACACCCGGCGCGCCCGTTCCTCCGCAGAGTCCCGCCCCCGGTTCTTTCCCGAGACAAGGGCAATAATCCTCCATGTCCAGGATCAGACCACGCAGCAGTGGAATTTTCGGCGGCCTGCTTCTCATCATTTTTGGCGTGCTCTTCCTGCTCCGCAATTATCGTGGCTTCGAATTTCACGATGTATTCCTTCGCTGGTGGCCCGTCCTGCTCATTTTCTGGGGCCTCGTCAAGATTTACGAACGCACCACCAGCCGCGCCATCGAACCCGGCGCCGCCCGTGTTTCCGTCGGCGAAATATTCCTGATCCTCGGTTTGCTCGCCCTCGTGGGCATCGTTATCGGTGTTGACGCCGTAAAAGGAAAATTTCCCAACGCCAACATTGAATTTGGCGATTTCGGTAGGAATTCTTACGTCTACGATATCGAGGTCCCGCCGAAAGCCATTCCGCCCAACGCGCGCATTTCCATTCGTGCCACCCGCGGCGATATCACCGTGCGTTCTTCGGACACCTCCGAAATCCGTATCTCTGGAAAAAAGAACGTCCGCGCCTGGAATGAAGAAGACGCCGTGAAAGTTTCCGACAATTCCTCCGTGGAAATTGTTCAGAATGGCGACGCCTACGAAATTCGCCCCACCGGCTTCAATAACGGTGACTCGCGCCTGGCCTTTGATATGGAAGTAGCGGTACCCAAAAAATCTTCGCTCACCATTCGCAATGAAAAAGGCGACATAGTGGTGTCCGATATGTCTGGCTCGGTTACCGTCAACAATCACAATGGCGACGTGGAAGTTCGCGACACCACCGGTGACGTCAATATCGATATGCGCCACGGCGACGTAAAAGTTTCCGACACTAAGGGCGACATCAAATTATCTGGCAAAGGCGGCGAAGTCGCCGTCGCCGCCGCTACCGGCGGCCTCACCATCGATGGCGATTTCTACGGACCCATTCGCGCCGACAAAATTGCCAAGGGCGTGCGCTACATTTCGCAGCGCAGCGATCTCACCCTCTCGCAGCTCAGCGGCCATCTTGAGCTGGGTTCGGGAAACCTTGAAATCACCGACGCGCCCGGTAATCTGCAGCTCCGCACCAATCGCTACAATGTCGATGTCGAAAACGTCGGCGGCAAAACAAAAATCGACAATCGCGATGGCAACATCGAGGTTCGTTTCCCTACGCAGCCCAAAGACGACATCGAAATCACCAATACCAACTCCACGATTTCGTTGAGTATCCCCAGCTCATCCAGTTTCGAAATCAGCGCGGATTGCCACTCCTGCGACATCGATTCAGATTTTTCCGCGCCCACTCTCGCAAAAACCTCTGGCAAATCCGGCGACTCGCATTTGCAGGGAAAGTACGGCAGCGGTCACGCCGCCAAGATCAATTTAAAAACCAGTTACGGCTCCATCTCCGTGCGCAAAACCAGCGGCGATTCCATGGAGATGCCCCGGCCGCCTCGCATGCCGGCGGTTCCTCTCCCCCGCGCTCCCGCCCTTCCCAACCCCGAAGAAAATTAATTAAAGTTCACCACGCAACCAACGCGTGACCTACCAATGACACAAATCACGGAGGACCTGCCTGCCGCAGGCAGGGTATGAACC
>CAXMLS010000247.1:0-9968 GCA_964194235.1 uncultured bacterium
ACCGCACGTATGACCGGCGCATGAAAAGACCTACCCGCCAATCCAAATCCTATAAGCCCAACATCGATCATGCTCGCAATCTTATCGTGTGGGCAGCTTCTACACTAACGGGGGATCAACCGCCGCCATCAATTTAACAACGAACGAACACTCTTGCCTGTGAAATTAATCACTTCTCAAATGCCTGATTGCTTACCACGACGGCTTCACGCAGAATGGCCCGTCATCATGGCGTCAGCTCCCACACTGAGTGCACTTCCCAACAGAAAATACGTCCACGCGGCATTATTTCTTGGCTTCGTCATCACCGGAATGGTGGCGACTATTCTGGGCCCAATTCTCCCGGTGTTCATTGCGCGCTGGGCCCTGTCCGATTCGCAGGCCGGACTGTTTTTCGCTACGCAATTTGGCGGATCGCTCGTTGGAGTCGGTGTTTCCAGCATCGTCCAAGCCACGCGCGGTTATCGCGATGCACTCGTCCTTGGATATCTGCTCATGGCTGCGGGAGTTGCCGGACTCAACGCGGGAGGCCAGCATGCCGCGCTGGTTGCCACCGCCGCGTACGGTTGCGGTTTCGGTGTCGCGATTCCAGCCACGAATCTCTGCATCGCTGAACTTTCTGGAGCCCGGCGTTCCGCTTCGTTGAATCTTTTAAATATGGCTTGGGGCGGAGGCGCCATCCTTTGCCCGCTGCTCATTCTCACCGGGCTTAAGGCCAATCGTCTGACCGAAATCTTTTTCGCGATAGCAACCGGCGCGCTTATTTTGGGTATTTTGTTCTGGTTCATGAAATTCGAACTGCAAAATTCGCAATCGCCCGACATTTTGTACACCGCAGAAACTGGGCGAGCCCATCCCATACACGTGCCAATTGCGCTGGGCCTGCTTTTTTTCATCTATGTAGGAACAGAAAATGGAATATCCGGCTGGGCCGCCGAACAAGCCCGTCGCGTCGGTGCAGCCGGGGCCTCGATCGTACCGATGTTCTTCTGGGCCGCTTTATTGTCGGGCCGCGGCATCTCAGCTTTACTTCTTCTGCGCATCAAGGAAAACCTGCTGGTGATTTCCGGATTGGTGCTCTCCGCCGCCGGAGCCGCCTCCCTCGTGCTCGCACCTTCGCGCACGCAAGTAATTATCGCGGTAATCCTTGCTGGCCTCGGCTTGTCCAGCACCTATCCCATTTTTATTTCCTGGCTCTCCAAATGGTATGGAGCGCGGGCGCGACGCCTTGGCGGTGTGTTGTTCTCGCTCGCTTCTTTAGGCGGCGCAACCGTGCCATGGGTTGTAGGTTTCGTGTCGCAGCAGTCAAACAGTTTGCGCACCGGATTGCTTGTCCCCTTGGCCGGTTGTATCACCATGATTGCCCTGGTGGGTGCGTTGCGCCGCCGCATCTCGGCCTGAGGTATTCTTTCCCCGTGCAGAAGGTCTCCTCTCAACGCTCGCCGACCACCGGCCTGCTCTTCGGACTGATCATCACTTTGGCGGCGGTTCTGGCGTATGCCTCATACATCACCGTGCAGCTTTCCGGTTTACGCCGTCTGCAAAGCGAAATGGTCGACCGCAACCGTAAGGATTCGCTGCAACTTCTGCGCATTCAGAACGATTTAAATTCCATCGCACTTGCGATGCGCGACATGCTGGATGCCGGCGAACCTTATCCGCTTACCGCATGGTCCGCGCAGTTTGATCGCATTCACGACGATCTTGATGCGGCTCTAAAGTTGGAAGAGAAATTTGCCGGCGCAAGCCGCACTGCGGAACAGCGCCTGTATCTAAATCAATCTCTCGCGCAGTTCTGGGATGCCGTAAATCGCATGTTTGCTTTGGCCAACAATGGCAAAGACAATGAAGCGCGCGAACAAATTCGCCTCTCTCTGCAAGCCCGGCAGCAGGCCCTGAGCACCGCCGTTTCGCGGCTTCTGGTGGAAAATAATGAAGGCGAAGAGCAGGCCGCGGAGCGTATCGCGGGAATCTACAATGGCGTGCAGCATCAGCTGTATCTTTTTCTTGCCGCCACCCTGATAGCCATTGCGCTCACCAGCCTGTACCTGATTCGCGCCAATCGCCACATCTTTGCGCGCCTCGCTGAACTGTCTGAGCAGCGCAGCGATCTCGCTCAGAAATTAATTTCCACTCAGGAGTCCACCCTCCGTCACATTTCTCGGGAATTGCACGATGAATTCGGCCAGGTTCTGACGGCTATAGGCGCAATGCTGGGCCGCGCGGGAAATCAGGCGCCCGAAGGATCGCCTCTGCGAGATGATTTGCAGGAAGTCCGTGAAATTGCGCAATCCACCTTGAACAATATTCGCAGTCTCTCTCAGGCTTTGCATCCCGTTCTGCTGGAAGAAGCGGGACTGGAAAGTACGCTGGACTGGTATATTCCTACCGTGGAGCGGCAAACCGGTATTCGTTTGCATTACGAAAAATCTGGGCAGCCTTTTCCGGTCGAAACTGACGCCGGTGTTCACGTCTATCGCGTGGTGCAGGAAGCTTTAAATAACGTAAGCCGGCACGCGGGTGTCTCTGAGGCGTGGATTCGCCTGAAGTTTCTGCGTGATGCGTTGGAGCTCGAAGTCGAGGATCACGGAAAAGGTTTTGTGGGCGATAAAGGTCAGCCCGGCATTGGCCTCGTCGCCATGCGCGAACGCGCGGAATTAATCGGAGGCAGTCTGAGCATTACGCACCCCCCTCAAGGCGGAACCGTGGTGCGGCTGACTATTCCGCAAGAAAAATTGCAGCCCCATGCCGCGTAAAATCACCGTTCTACTGGTTGACGATCATGCTCTGGTGCGTCGCGGCTTTCGCCGCATGTTGGAAGACGATCAGGAAATCGCGGTCGTCGGCGAAGCCAGCGACGGTCCCGAAGCTGTTCGCCTCGCGCTGGAATTGCGGCCCAAGGTTATCGTCATGGATTGCGCGCTCCCCGAATACAACGGGATTGAAGCCACCAAGCGAATTCGCAAGGAGTTTCCCGCCGCCGAAATTTTGATGTTGAGCATGCACTCGGAAGAAACACTGGTGCGCCAGGCGCTCGATGCCGGCGCGCGTGGTTATGTTTTAAAAAATGCCATGGACCTCGATCTCGTTAGCGCCGTAAAAACCGTCGCATTGGGAAAATCGGTAATCGATCCGCAGGTTTCCAAGCCTGCATCGCTGAAGGGTGAGCGCGGCGCGGGACTGACGACGCGCGAACTGGAAATTCTGCAACATATCGTCGCGGGAAAGTCCAATAAGGAGATTGCCGTCGATTTAAATCTCAGCGCCAACACCGTCGCTGTTCACCGCGCCAACATCATGGACGCCCTTGGCATTCACAAAACCGCTGAGCTGGTTGTGTACGCCATCCGCAATGGGTTGGTCACTCTTCCATGATCGGGCTTCCATGATGTGGCTTCGATGAAGCGACGCGAGTTCGTCGTTGCCGCAGGAGGCCTGGCCATCAATGCGGCTCTTGCCCCTCGCAATCTGTTAGGTCAACCTGCTTCGTCTCTCGATTTTACCTTCACCGACGTCACCGCCTCTGCGGGAATCCAGTTTCAACACAATAGCGGCGCGTATGGCGGAAAATTCTTGCCGGAAACATTGGGCTCCGGCTGCGCGTTTTTAGATTTCGACAACGATGGCTGGCAGGACATCCTGCTTGTGAACGGCATGGACTGGCCGGGTCACAAAAGTAAGAAATCCACCCTACGCTTGTACCGTAACAATCGCAATGGGACGTTCACCGACGTCACTCGCGCCGCTGGGCTTGATATGGAAATGTACGGCATGGGCGTCGCGGTCGGTGATTATAACAACGATGGCTTCCCGGATATTTTCATCAGTTGCGTCGGCCAGAGTCGCCTCTTTCGCAACACCGGCAATGGAACATTCGTGGACGCCACCAAAACCAGCGGCTTTCAGGGCCGGCAGGGCTTTAGCACTTCCGCGCTTTGGATCGACTACGACCGCGACGGCCTTCTCGATCTATTCGTTTGCAATTACGTTCGCTGGTCGCCGGAACACGATGTCTTCTGCAGCCTGGATGGAACGCATAAATCCTACTGCACGCCGGAAGCGTATCGCGGCGATACTTGCTGGCTCTTTCATAATCGCGGCGATGGCACTTTTGAAGACGTTACCGCGACCAGCGGCGTCTTTGACAGCAGTTCTAAATCCCTCGGCGTGGCCATGATCGATTACGACCAGGACGGTTGGCCGGATCTTCTCGTTGCCAACGATACGCAGCCAAACAAGCTTTATCGCAATTTGCGTAATGGCAAATTCAAGGATGTGGCCGTCGAGGCTGGCCTGGCATTCAGCAGCGAAGGTAAAGCTCGCGCGGGAATGGGCGTGGATACCGGAGACTTCGACAATTCCGGTCGACCCGGTATCGCCATTACCAATTTCGATAACGAGATGATCGGTTTATACCGCGCCGTCTCCGCGAATGTTTATGACGACGTTTCTCTAATCGCCGGGATTGGCGGCCCTTCCAAAAATACTTTAGGTTTCGGATGCGCATTTTTCGACGTGAATCTCGACGGTTTTCTGGACCTCGCCGTGGCAAATGGCCACATCGACGACACCGTCCGCAACATTCGCGGCAACGTCGGCTATGCCCAAGCCCCGCATCTTTTTCTTAACTCCGGTAATGGAAAATTTCGCGATGTCGCCACGGAAGTCGGCGCTGCTTTCTCTCAATCCAAGGTGGGCCGCGGTCTGGCGTACGGGGATTTTGACCGCGATGGTGACCTCGACATCCTCATGACCACCAACAACGGCCCCGCCTATCTTTTTCGCAACGATCAATCCTCCGGAAATCGCAGCATCCGCTTTCGATTGACGGGCACCAAATCTAATCGCGACGCCATCGGCGCCACCGTGCGCATCTTCTACAACGGCCAAACGCAATCCCGCATGGTGCGCGGTGGCTCCAGTTATCTTTCGCAGTCGGAATTGCCGGTTACTTTCGGCGTTGGAAAGCGCGATAAAATCGAACGAATGGCCGTCAATTGGCCCAGTGGTAAAACCGAAGAATACAAAGACCTTACGTCCGGGCTAGCGTATGAATGCGCCGAAGGACAAGGCATAAAACCGGCCACAGGCTTCTAATGTTTTTGCATTATTGCCAACGTTCCAGAAAGGTCATATAACTTATTTCACTGACACCCCGCTTCTCGGTCTGGCACCTGTCAGCCATGAAGCACCCCAATGTATCGCGGCCGGATGATTGAAGCCATCCGGCCGTATTTTTTTTTGGCATACTGAATTAATGTTGTCGCTGGCTTGATTTTTTTCGATGGAGCGCAAATGACCTGGATCAAAACCGTTCGCATGGACGAAGACGACCGCGTGAAGAAAGCCATGGAATCGCAGCGCCAGCTCTATCCCATCGAGTACGCCACTCCTGTCACCGCGGTTCCCGGCGCCGGCGAACCGGACAGCATCGTGGCGTCGCACACCTTGATTCCCGATGCGCTTTTTCACGCCTTCAGCACCTTCGGCGCGCTGATGTCCCCGGATTTGCCGCTTACCCGCGACCAGCACGAAATGATCGCCACCATGGTTTCGGTGACCAATCGTTGCCACTATTGAATCGAATCTCACGCAGAGTTTCTGCGTCGCATAACGTTGAACAAAGAAATGGTCGAGGCCCTGCAGAAGGATTACAAGACTGCGCCGATCAGCGAACAGGATCGCGTCATGATCGACTACGTTGTGAAGTTAACCAGGGACGCCACGAAATGCAGCCCGGCAGATCATGCGGCGTTGCGCGCGGTGGGCTTCGATGACCGGGGAATTCTACAAATTACCCTGATAGCTTGCTGGTTCAACTACATCAATCGCGTCGCTGACGCACTCGGCGTCGGCCGTCCCGGGTAAACAGCACTTATTCGACCCTGGTTCTCAACCCGCGATTCCGTTGCGAGACCGTCCAGTAATATTTTTGTGATTTTGCCAGGCACGACCCGAAACAGAAAAGTTACGAGAGGAAGAGTTGGCAGCGATACCGGGATTCGAACCCGGATTTCGGCCTTGAGAGGGCCGCGTGCTAACCCTTGCACCATATCGCCAGACCAGGAAGTTTATCACACGGGTTGCAGCTATCTCCGTAACTGAACTTCGCCTCAAATTTTTAAGGAAAATTACGCGGCTTGGTCGCCCGACTCCGCGGATAAACGCGGACACTCGCGCAGCACCCGGCGGAACGAGAAAAATTTATGACGGCACGGGTCGCACCGCAATGCAGGCATTCCCAACAGCCGCGCGCCAATGGAAAGAATGCCGGGCACATAGGAAGCCGAAATTCTTTGTAACTCCTGGTTGCCGCAAATTCCACATCTCGCATAGCGCACATTCCGCAGCGCCTGCGCGCGAGCATGGAACCGCGCCTCGCACTGTATGCAGCGCCAGGGCACCAATCCGACAAAACCCAAAAGATAATCGAGCCACGTGCGGCGACGGGAGCGGCGACCACCACTGGAATGGCAAACAGGACAGTCCATAGAAGACGTTCAGATACCGGGCTTGGCAATACTATATTTTATAATCTAGGTAACGGCAATACTGTCTATCGGGTTGCTACAATAAGAGCGAGGAACTACAAGGATCGATCATGGCCAATTACACCACAGAGCACGCACGCGCGGGAGTTAACGCGAAGCTTCCGGAACTGGAGACGTGGCCGAACCAATTCCCGGGCTACATTATTACCACACGGTTCCCGGAATATTCTTCCGTCTGCCCGAAAACTGGATTGCCCGATTTTGGCACCATCACGATTCGGTACATGCCAGTCAAGGAGTGCCTGGAGCTGAAGTCCTTGAAGATGTACTTGCTCGCGTATCGCGATTTGGGAATCTTTTACGAAAATGCCGTAAACAAAATTTTGCGTGACATCGTGAAATCCACGCGCCCCAAATGGTGCGTCGTTCGCGGCGAATTCACCCCGCGTGGCGGGCTGACTACATCCATCTACGCCCGTTGGCCTGGCATTGTGCTAACGAGCGCCCGTTCTTCGCGTGCGCGCCGCGCTTAAGCCTTCCCGCCAAAACAAAATTAGCTAATCGCTGATGTCCGCGTGCAGCTCACCTACGCGCGCCCTCGAACTGCTAAAGGTCCTTGCTCCTGATCCGGCATTTGTGCTCGCCAAGTTTTTTCAAGAACCCGGTCGCGTGCGCGTTGTGAAACTAATCGTCACAGGCGGCACCACACAACGCTGCGCAACAGGCCAGCCTGCATCGGTAGTTGAGTTCCGGCAAAGCGATGCGGTTGCGTTGCTGACCTGCGAAGGATCGACCGCACCATTCAACGGCTCCGCGTAAACCAGGTAGCGGCGTCCAATCGCCAACCGCTCGATCGCATACGTACCATCGAATTGCGTA
Organism: uncultured bacterium; assembly: GCA_964194235.1. Lineage (GTDB taxonomy): Bacteria > Acidobacteriota > Terriglobia > Acidiferrales > UBA7541 > Acidiferrum. Next base: position 7,371 of record CAXMLS010000247.1, read on the forward strand.
GGCCCGAAGCCACTGCAACTCCAACCTCCAAATGTCGCCCCCACCACCGCACCGCTGTCCGCATCCACCGCTACAACATGAACTCCAAACAAACCAGTGACACCCGGCGGCGATGCGGGAAGCGATAACGGATTTGCGGGCAAGATGCGTCCATGAATAGAGCCTGCATGCAGCGTGTCAGCAACGTCGGGGTACAAAACGCGCAGCCCGGTGCGGTCATCCTCACCTAACGGTGCATCGGGCTGTTGCACCGTGGGCCGCGAACCGCTGAAAGTTCCGACCGTCGGCGCAAACGGAAACATCATCGCACTCCACACCGCCGAGTGACTAAAACCCAGGGAGTGGCCGAGTTCGTGAGTCAGAAGCGATTCCAGATCGTAAGCAGCTACGCTCGCGGGAAGTGCCGCGGGCGTAGCATACGTGATGCGGGTGTCGCTGGGATTAAAATAAATATCCGCGTCTAGAATTTCTCCTATCTCCGTAGCGGGTATTCCGCTTCCAATTTGTACGCCGATTTTGTCCGCCGTGATTACGCGCGTGAAGGCCAACACCCCCGGCGTGAATGCCAGATCTGCCTGGTCAAAACAAATAGAGCTGAGGCCGTCCGAACCGCAGGCATTTTGCGAATCCGTCCTTATCAGTGGGGCCAGCGCTCCGGATTGCAGCGTCGTGCCGGTAACACCGGTCCAGGCCGCCAACGACTGTGTAATGACCTGCTCAATCTCGTTCAGCCTTCCGTTCGCACTCTGATCCTGCGTGATAATTGTCACCGGGTTACCGCTCAACGCGGTGCTCCAACGCACCGCCACAGATCCTGGGCTACTGCGCACGTGCGATCGCACCGGGCATGCCGAGCCTCCGGAAATGCCTGCGGGTTGCCGCACATCCGGTACAATTTCATTGAAGGCGTAGCCACTCGCCAACGGAACGGTCCATATTCCGTAAAACAGCGTTAACATCGCCGCAATACTTCTCGCCGCAAAAGTTCGCTCGCAAAGTTGTTTCATAGCTGCCTCCAGTAGACTCGTCTCCCATACACCGCAAGCTTTTTCCTCTCTGCGTCACTTCTCGTGAAAAGCTCCGGACACACCAGCACCCTCAAGTGACGCGGGCACCAGCGTCGTGCACTAACATCTCCACATTCAATGCACGATTAGGTGATCAGTCCGTTTGGCGTTCGAGAGTTTTCCGTAATTTTTCCTGAAACACCGACAACGGCACGCCGCGAATTCCGTCCGCGTGAAATTGGCGCGTTCGCGGATCGAAATTGCTAGATGCCGACTCTTGCGTCACTCTTCCGCTGCCGTTGCGGCTGTCGCGCTGAATTCGAAATGTTCCCTGCGACCATCCCAGTACGCGATACGGTTCGCCTTCCTTTCCCCAGAGAAATAAATACACTTCTTCCCCACTGCGGAACACCGGCACGCCTTCAACATGCGAATAAACATTCCCCGCACGGCCGCCGAGCATTCTCACGGTAACGACGCCCGCGAGCACGCCTTTATGGCGCTCCACAACTTCAAACCGCGTCTCCGTCCAGATTTCTCCGTGATCCCAGCGGCTTTCGGAACTCAGGCAACGCAGTCGCGCCACGGCCGTCGACTGCTTGGCCAGTTCATCGAAACCCAATCTAGCCAGCGTCGTGGCATTCGCCACCACTGCGGCTAATGCTATCCCCGCGAAAAAAAGAATCCACAAAAAGCGCCTGCGTTCTACGAAGCTCATCTCAATTCACCGCCTCTGATTTCATTTCACCCATAGCGTCCCGCTCGCGCCCGCCTTATCCAGGTTCGTGTTTTGTACGAAAAGAGTGCGCGCGGAGGGTAACGCGCTGGCCGGCAACTGCAACGTAAGATGAATAATCCCGAGCCCCACCGGTTGTTTCGCAATCACCGTCACATCGCCCGGCCCTGTAACGGTGTAGGCCATGCTCACGTCCAGGCCACTTTGCGAAAAAAGGCACACGTCCGCCGTCGTGACTCCACTCGACGGTCTGGTCAACACCACGGGATTGCCGCCCAGCGTGCAGGAATTATTTGCGGTGGAAAAAATCCCCAGCGCCGCCACATTCAAATCCACATCGTCGCCGGGAACAGATATTGCCGCCGTCGTGGGTTCGACCACCACGATGTCTTTTCCGGTAGCGTCAGGAAGACCTGCGCTCAGCGGAATCGCATCGTCGGAAACATTCGGCGGCGCCGCGACCAGCGCGACCGCATTGGAAATTTTCCCGTCTGGATTTTGTATTTGTACGCTGACGCTTCCCGGTTGCGCGACGTCGGCAGCCGTTACCGGAGCGATGCACTCATCCGCCGCAGCACAGGTGGTAGTGCGCGCCGTGCCGCCAATCCACAGTATCGACGCGGCCACGGAATTCGACGTTCCAAATCCACTGCCAATCACCTTCAAAGTGAACCCGTTCGCAGCGCCGGCGTACACACTGGCCGGATGCAACGTAACAATGTTCACGCCAGTAGATATAGTGACGTTCGCCGTACCAAATTGCGCTGTATCCTCACTGCTGATGGCCACGACTTGCAAAGCATCGGGAACCGGCGCAGCGCCAGGCGCGGTATATACGCTGTCTCTTATACACAT
>CAXMLS010000248.1:0-2211 GCA_964194235.1 uncultured bacterium
ATGTGTATAAGAGACAGTTCCCGTTCCGTGCAAACGGACCACTACGTTCTTCTTTCGCTGGTCCGGGCCGGCAATCTGCACATCTTTTTCTTCAAACCCTGCTTCGCGCAGCCGTTTGGCCATGGCTTCCGCGGCTGTAGTTACGTTGCCGACGGAGTCCGTGGTGTTGATCTCGATCAACTGTTTAAAAATATCGTGCGCCAGTTGATTTACCGCCGGCGGATTGGATGCTTCCGCTCGCGTGTGCGCCGTGCAAATCGCACCTGCGGCTGCAACGCTGGTGACTGCGCAAACCAATGCCTTTAGCATGCGTACATTCCCCTTGGAATAGGTCATGTGAATGATTTTCTATTTTTTCGCGGCGGTTCGCCAGCTAAGTCTGCGGTTCACATTGTAATTCCACAGCGTGACCAGCAGGATGGCCCCTAGATTCGCGATGTAGCGGTTCATATGAAAATAATTGAAGCCTATATTCAGGAGAATCAGATTGAACATGATCCCCACCGAGCAAATCAGGTTGAATCTCAGGAATCTTCTGAACCGTTCCCGAAAACTGTTCTGGCCGGCGGCGAATCTACCGAAGGTCCACAAATCGTTCCAGATAAAATTATTTGTCAGCGCCAATTCGGCGGCGACTATTTTGCTGCGCGTCAGTCCCCAATTCAGCGTGTGTGGGTCGCTCAACAGGTAAAGCATCGTGGTATCGATCAACGTGCCGGACGCGCCCACCATGCAAAAGCGCACAAACTGCGAAGACTTCAGCAGGTCGATACGCAGTCGCAGCAAATGCCGCAGGTATTGCCAGCAAACCACGATTGAAATTTTGCTGGCATCTCCGGAGCGCTCGCGAAAGATGTACGGAACTTCCGTGATTTTACCCATCGCGCCGCGACCCAGAACTTCCACCAGGAGCTTGTAACCCAGCGGCCGCAGTTCGCGTCCTTCCAGCGATGACCGGCGAATCATGAAGTATCCGCTCATGGGATCGCGTACTTTTATCAGCACCTCGGGCAGCACCATGATCCCGATGCCTTGCGCGCACCGAGAAATCATGCGCCGGCCAATGCTCCAGTGGCTTACGCCGCCGCCCTTGATGTGCCTGCTGGCCACCGCGAGGTCGGAGCCCTTCGTCATCGCGGTCCACAGCGCGCAGGATGTTTCGGCTGGGTGTTGCCGGTCGGAATCCATGACCCCAAAAATCTGGCCGCGCGCTTGTTGCCAGCCTCGTAACACCGCGGTGGACAAACCGCGTTCTCCCTGCCGCCTGACGACGCGCACCTGGGTAAACCGTTCGGATAATTCCTGCGCCTTTTCCCAGGTACGATCGGGGCTGTCATCGTCCACGACGATAATTTCGTAAGACAGATTGGAAACGGAGTCGAGCGATGCAACCAGCTGCTCAATCACCACGTTTATGTTTTGCACTTCGTTATATGTCGGCAGGACCAGCGACAAATCGAGCGCGTCCGAATGATCGCCGGGAACGATCAACAATGGCCCGGTTACGGCTACTTCCAACGCACCCATCGACTATTGTTGCTCCCTGGCTGCCCGCCGCGCGTCTTTGCCACGCGTCCTTGTCACGTAATTTTGCCGCGCAAGTCCGCGGCGCATGTCGGCCAGCCTGTTTCATTGTACCGAGAGTGCGACGGAAACGGCGGTCAGGGGACAGATCGGTGCTCAAAGTCTTAGCGATCGTTTCATCGATTGCTCGTAGTCCCACGGTGCCTGTGATTGTCCACTCGCATAAAACTTAGGGTGTCAAGACGCGCGTCGCGGGGTATGATGCCCGACTTCGCAGACTAACGGTTGCCTTAATACTCGAAGATATATTTAGGTTCCAAACGTCAAAGTGGAGCATGGGGGATGATCAAGATGATGGTGACGCAAGCGGTGATGTGCGGGTTGGCCCAGTCGGCAAAATGGCGAATGGTTGCTGCAGCCGCGGCTGTACTCGGGATCGGCGGCACAGCGGTATTCGCTGCCGGGCCGGCGAAAGTGATAAGCATGCGAACGACGGCGCCGAGTAGCGCGGAAGCCCCAGCAGTTGTCACGAATGAGCAGGACAAAGATGCCAAAGACGAAGCCAAAGACGATAAGAAGACTGACAAAAAAGACGAGAAAAAAGGTTTGCCGCTGAAGCCCGATCGAAAAATTACGTTCACCACCGACGAAGGCACGTGGCTTTCTCTGGATGTTTCCCCGGACGGC
>CAXMLS010000249.1:0-9071 GCA_964194235.1 uncultured bacterium
TCCGGCGCGCCGGATGCTGGGGAGAGCTGGTATCTGCTGAGCCGCGCACCGGTAGTGACCGGACGCGATCTGCGCAGCGCAACGGAAAATCGCAACACCAACAACCCGGGACAATTCGAAGTGAACTTCACGCTCTCCGGCGATGCCGCGCACCGTTTCGGTCCGTTCACGGAACAGAATAAAGGCCGCCAGATGGCCATTGTGCTGGAGCACCGCGTGTATTCGGCGCCGGTAATTAACGGACGGATTGACGACTCCGGAATGATTGAAGGCAATTTCAGCCAGGAATCCGCGCACGATCTGGCGCTGGTGCTGCGAGCAGGAGCGTTACCTGCTTCGATCAAATATCTGGAAGAGCGAACGGTTGGGCCGTCGCTCGGCGCAGATTCTATTCGCCACGGCGTGCAAGCTTCCGTGCTCAGCCTCCTTGTGGTCATGGCTTTCATGCTCTTTTATTACCGCCTGTCAGGCGCCAATGCCGTGCTTGCTCTCATCCTGAACCTGCTCATTTTGCTCGCGGTTTTGGGACTTGCCAGCGCGGTGTTGACATTGCCCGGCATCGCTGGTGTGATTCTGACCATCGGCATGGGCGTCGATTCGAACGTACTAGTGTTCGAACGCATACGCGAAGAACTGCGTAATGGAAAATCCGCGGCTTCCGCAGTGGACGCGGGGTTTAGCAAGGCATTCCTAACGATTATCGATACCCACGTCACCACAGTGGTCTCAGCATTCTTTCTGTTTCTGTTTGGGACAGGTCCGATTCGCGGATTTGCAATCACCTTGACGATCGGTCTTATCGCGAACGTCTTCACGGCCATTTACGTGTCGAAAACCATCTTTCAATATCACCTGGGCAAGATGGACAGGCAGGGAGAACTCAGTATCTAGAGGGCTTTACACCGTACTAGGACCCTGGTAATACACAGTTCGCTGGATACAAAACACAACGGTTATGGGCAAGACTCCGTGCAACGTTTTGTAACCCACCGCGACGGGAACAAACCGGGACCCTCTGGAGTCTAAGGAAGGGAAGCTAAAGCGGGAAATGATCGAGCTATTCAAACAGCCGAATATTGATTGGATGGGTAAGGCGAAGTACTTCTACGCGCTTAGCGGCGTGTTGCTGCTGGCGGGACTTGCCTCGGTGATTTCGCAAGGCGGCATCCGTTACGGCCTGGACTTTAAGGGTGGCACCAACGTGGACGTTCGCTTCGCGCAGCCGCCGAATATCGATCAACTTCGCAAGGGCCTGGCGTCGCAGGGACTGGGCAATAGCGAAATTCAAAGCATCAGCGACATCGCCAACCCGAACGCCAATGAAGTGATCATCAGCCTGGAGCAAAAAGGCCAGGGCGACCAGGCGCTGGATGTCAGCAAAACTCAAATTTTAAACGCTTTGGGCACTATCTATGGAACGGCCAGCGCGGGTAAACCGGATTTCAATGCAGCGACTCCTTCTTCACTCTCTGCTTTTCTGACGCAACGCGACCCATTGCTGTTGTCCACCAATGCCGGAGATCGGTATTCTCAGCTAGCCAAGAAAATTCTGGATTACCGCGACCGCGACAAGAATGGCGTGCTGACCAATTTTGACGACCTGGCAAAAGCCGATGGAGCGACTCCGCAGGTAGTTTCGGCGGTGAAGGACAATTACACGCTCGGTGCGTTTGCCATCCGGAACGTGGAGATCGTAGGCCCGAAGGTGGGCAGTGAACTGCGCCGTCAGGCAATTCTAGTTACCCTCTATGCTTTGGCAGGCATGCTGGTATATATTGCCTTCCGCTTCGAGTGGGTGTACGGGGCTGCGGCGGTCCTTGCGGTATTTCACGATGTTTTGATTACCGTGGGTTTTTTGTCGCTGCTGCATTTTGAAATTTCGCTGACGGTCATCGCAGCGTTGTTAACGCTGGTGGGATATTCGATGAACGACACGATCGTGATCTTCGATCGCATCCGCGAAAATAACCGCTTGCTGCGACGCGAATCCTTTGCGGACGTGGTGAACAAGTCCATAAATCAAACGCTTTCGCGAACGCTGTTGACGAGTGGACTGACATTTCTGACCGTGCTGGTGTTGTTCCTTATGGGCGGCCAGGTACTTCGCGCTTTCTCCTTTGCGCTTGTGGTGGGGATTGTGGTAGGAACGTACTCCAGTTTTGGTATCGCTGCACCGCTGGTGGTCGCGTGGAATCGCTGGCGCGGTCAGGGCGTTGCGGCAGGCACCGGACCCGCAGCCGGTAGTAAAACCCGCGTAAGTACGGGCGCCACAGGGCGTCTCGCACCTGCCGGGAGGAGGTAGTAACCATGTTTGAAGAAATGGTGGTCTCGAGCCCGAACCCAAAGGGCACGAACAAGCCCTGGACAGTCGTTCTCTCCATGATTTTCCAGACCGCTTTTCTGGCGGTACTTATTTTAATTCCACTGATCTACACCGAGGCGCTGCCGAAGACGATGATGGCAACGTTGCTGGTTGCCCCTCCGCCTCCGCCTCCTCCGCCGCCTCCTCCGATGGCCCAGATCGTCCACGTGAAGCCGCAAGTCCACTTGATGGACGCTGGGAAGCTGGTCGCGCCGAAGGTGATTCCGAAGGACATCAAGATTATTAAAGAAGATGCGCCGGACATGAGCTCAATGGGTATGCAGGGCGGAGTCGTCGGTGGAGTTGCCGGCGGCCAGATGGGCGGCGTTATTGGCGGTGTTATCGGCGGCGTGGGCGGAGCGCCTCCTCCACCGAAGCCGGCGCAAACACGCATTCGCCAGGGCGGTAACGTGACCGCGGCGAAATTGCTGAATCGTGTCCAGCCGCTGTACCCGCCGCTGGCGCGCCAGACACGCATTTCCGGAACTGTTCGCCTGCATGCCATTATCGGCAAGAATGGCGGGGTGGAGCAGTTGGAAGTGATGTCAGGGCATCCGCTCTTGGTACAAGCCGCGCTAGACGCTGTTCGGCAATGGCGTTATCAGCCAACGCAATTGAACGGCGATCCCGTCGAGGTAGACACCACGATTGACGTGATTTTCTCTCTAAACCAGTAATACGGTTTGTAAGCGCCTGTCATGGGACAAGCGTTTCGGGCCGAGTAGAAAGGTCTTAGCAAACACTCTTAAGGAGCAAACGAATGGTAGCCACCTTGTACGTTCACGCGGCCATATTTCTGCAGTCTGCGAGTGCCAACACCTGGAGCTTGCAGAACATGTGGTCGACGATGAGTACGTTGCCTCGCATCGTCGTAGGTATTCTCTTCGTACTTTCTGTGTATTCTTTCGGTGTAATGATCGACCGCGCGTTGATGTACAGCGCGGCGCGCAAGCAGTCGCGTGTTTTCGTGCAACAGGTTGCCGGAGCGCTGAAGGAAGGCAAGCTGGACGAAGCCATTGCGATCGCCGAGCGTAACAAGAAGAGCCACATCGCCAAGGTTGTCGCCACCGGCTTGTCGGAGTTTCAGTCAGCTTCGCAGCAGGTGTCTGATTCCGACGTGGTGGAAGCGGCCAAGCGCGGTCTGGAGCGCTCCATCGCCATCGTGCACGCGGAAATGAAGCGCGGTCTCTCCGCACTCGCGACCATCGGATCGACGGCACCCTTCGTCGGACTGTTCGGCACGGTCGTCGGAATTTTGAACGCGTTCAAAGGCATCGAGACCAGCAAGGCCACTGGATTGTCCGCCGTCGCTGGCGGTATCGCTGAAGCACTGGTGACCACAGCGTTTGGTTTGCTCGTCGCCGTGCCGGCAGTGTGGGCATACAACTACTTCACGAACAAAGTGGAAGCGTTCGACGTGGAGATGGACAACTCCTCGATGGAGCTCATTAACTACTTCATCCTTCGTCGCGGCGCCAGGAAGTAAGCGTCCATGGCTTACAAACCGACAGTTGGGAGCCAGATGTCGACGCCCAACGTGATACCGATGGCGGATATCATGTTGGTGCTACTGATCATCTTTATGGTGGTCACGCCCATGTTGCAGAAGGGCGTTTCCGTGGACATGGTTAACGCCAACACGCCACGCGATATGCAGGACGCCGACAAAGACGATGCCGTGATCATCGCGATCACTCGCGATGGCAAAATCTACCTTGGAAATACGGCCATCAACAAGGAAGACGTCACCGGCCAAGTCAAAGACCGCATCGCCAATCGCCTGGACAAGACGGTTTATGTACGCAGCGATGCACGGGCGAAATACGGCGACGTGGTTGCCGTGGTGGACGAAATTCGCTCCGCAGGCGTCGACCAGCTAGGCTTGCTCACGGAGAGGGCGAAGACGCGTGAAACGCCTCCTCCCCCGAACAATCCACCAAAAGCTTAGGTAACTCGCTGACTCCAGGCCCCGCTGAACGGTTGGGCCTGGCAAGTTTTAGGCAATAGGAGACCAGCAATGGCAATGAGCGTAGGTGAAAATAAGGGCGGTGCGATGGCGGAAATGAACGTCGTTCCGCTGATCGATATTTTGTTGGTGCTCTTGATCATTTTCATGGTGATCACGCCGTTGACGCCGAAGGGCATGGACACACTCGTTCCGCAGCCGAATCCCAACAAGAACGAGAACCAGGAAATGAACGACAAGACGGTGGTCGTGCAGGTGGCGCAGAACGGTAAATTGAAAATTAACAACGAAGACACGAACTGGGATGGTCTGGGTCCGCGCATGGAACAGATTTTTAAGGATCGCGCCGAGAAAGTAGCTTTCGTCAAAGGCGAGAACGATGTACTGTTCATGGACGTTGCCCGCGCCATCGACATCATGCGCACTTCCGGAATCGATAAAGTTGGTTTAATTACCGCAAAACTTGAAGCGGGCCAGTAGATAGCAATTGCAGGTGCCCCTCGCAGGGCGGACGTGAAATCAGCGTGGACTGCATCTCGGTCACACCTTACAGGGATGGATGATTCGATGACTCATGCTTCATCGGTTCCAATGGCTCGCCGCGGTGTTTGGCTGGCAGCGATATTGATTTTGGGGGCGGGTGCTTCGGGGTGCAATAAACTCAAAGCCCGCGACCTGTTGAATAAAGGCGTCGCGAATTTCAAGAATGGCCAGTACGATAAGGCCGTCGAGGATTTCAAGGAGGCCAAGGACCTCGATACCAGCCTCCTGAATGCGCGCTTGTATCTGGCAACGGCTTACGCAAGCCAATACATACCTGGCGCGCCGTCGGACGAAAACGTCAAGCGCGGTAACGCCGCCATCGATGAGTTCAAGGGTGTACTAGAAAAAGATCCCAACAATTTGAGCGCGATCGACGGCATTGGTTCGATCCTGTTTCAGATGAGCGGCCAGCCCTTTAATCCGCAGAAATTCCAGGAATCCAAGACTTATCATCAAAAGCATATCGAACTGAAACCCACCGATCCCGAGCCGTATTACTGGATCGGCGTGATCGATTGGACGCTGGCGTTCCGTGCGAACGCGGAAGTACGAACCGCATATAACAAAGATCACATCAACAAGCAGATTAAAGAGAACGACCCGCTACCGGCAGCGGTGCGCGCCGACTATGTGGCCAAAGACGGACAACTGGTCGACGAGGGTATCGCACAGTTGCAGAAGGCTATTCAGCTCAGGCCTGATTACGATGACGGTATGGCGTATCTGAACCTGCTTTATCGCCGGAAGGCCGACATGGTGGAGAGCGCCGACGAGCGTGCGAGCTACCAGAAACAGGCCGATGATCTGGTCGACAAGGTGAAAGAAATCAAGCAAAAGCGCGCGGACCAACCACAACAATTGTCGTAACGCCTGCTTAAACCCGATTGTTTTTGTTGAGGGGCATTCACTCGAATGCCCCTTTTTTTATTTCCGGGGACTAATCCAGTTGAGAACCATGTTCTCGTGATGTGATCGGGGATGTTGGAGTTGGCGATTGCGGCGTTATCGATTTGCCGGACGCAACTTCGCAAGCCACCTCGGCCTGCGTTACACTTACGCAGAGAGGTAACCGCCAGCCGGCCATGCCGACTCCGAGCAACCTGCCGCTGCACTTTCATCGCGACCGCACCGAGCGCCAGCTCGATGCACGCCTTGAAGAATTGCTGGAAAAACTGCGCAAAAATCGCCCGTCCGAAGACCCCTGGGTGGTGCGACGCGCTTACGAAATCGCCGCGGAACGCCACCGCGATCAGCTCCGCAGCTCCGGCGATCCCTATCTGACCCACCTGCTGGAAGTTGCGCACATTTTGGCGGACATGCGCATGGATGCCACCACGCTGACGGCAGCGCTGCTGCACGATGTGGTCGAGGACACGGAGTTTCCGCTATCGCGCATCCAGGAGCGCTTTGGGGTCGAGGTCGCGCGGTTGGTCGAAGGCGTCACGAAAATCAGCCGGTTAAACATGATGGCGCCGGAAGCGCGCCAGGTCGAAAACATTCGCAAGATGCTTCTGGCGATGGTAAACGATGTTCGCGTGGTGCTGGTGAAGCTGGCCGATCGCCTGCACAACATGCGGACGCTGGAATACCTCGAGTCCGCCAAGCAGCAGCGCATCTCGCGCGAGACTCTGGATATTTACGCGCCGATCGCGCATCGCCTGGGAATGGGAAATATTCGCAATGAGCTGGAAGATTTGTCCTTCCGCTATCTGGAACCCGAAGCCTTCATGGCGCTGCAGAAAGAAGTGGCGGACAAAGCGGAAATTCATCGCAAGTTTCTCGATGAGGTGCAAAGCACTATCCAGACAAAATTGGTGGAGAGCGGTATTCCAGCGGAGCTGGAAGCTCGTGTGAAGGGTCTTTATTCCCTGCACCGGAAACTCGTGCGGCAGGAACGCCGACTGGAGCAGGTGTACGACTTGCTGGCCGTACGCGTGATCACCGATAGCGAGCGCAGTTGCTATGCAGCGCTTGGCGTTGTGCATCACATCTGGCATCCGGTGCCCGGACGATTTAAGGATTACATCGCCATGGCGCGACCGAATTTGTATCAGTCGCTGCACACTACGGTCTTGCACGGTGGGCAACCCCTCGAGGTGCAGATTCGCACGCAGGAAATGCATCGCATCGCGGAAGAAGGCGTAGCTGCGCACTGGAAATACAAGGGTGGGCGGCCGGGCTCCGAGGACGACGAGCAGCGCATCACCTGGATGCGGCAATTAATCGAATGGTCGCAGGAGCTGGAAGAACCTGGCGAATTCCTGTCGACGCTGAAAGTGGATTTTGCTCCCGTTGAAGTTTATGCGTTTACTCCGAAAGGGCGAGTCCTGGAATTGCCGCGCGGCGCGACACCGGTGGACTTTGCCTACGCGGTGCACACGGAAGTTGGCCACCAATGCACCGGGGCGAAGGTAAACGGGCAGATGGTTTCACTGCGTCACGAAATTACCAGCGGCGATGTCGTGGAGATTCTGACGCAGAAGGGCCACCACCCCAATCGCGACTGGCTGAGCTTCGTCAAGTCTTCGCACGCGAAAAGCAAAATCCGTCACTGGATCAACAACGAAGAGCGCCAGGAAGCCACGGAGATGGGGCGGAAACTGCTCGAAAACGAAGCGCGCCATTTCGATCGCAGTCTTCGAAAAATTCCCGAAGAAGATCTGCTCAAGGTGGCCACCGATCATGGCCTGTCGAAGATTGAAGATTTGTATGCCGCTGTAGGTTTTGGAAAATATTCGGCGCGTCAGATTCTTACCCGCGTGTTGGGCGAGCCGAACAAGCCTACGGAAGTCGAAGCTCCCGATGCCAAGCCCACATTGGTTAAAACCGTCAAGCGCATGCTGGGCTTCGGTGAGGCGCCGCTTATCGTCAAAGGCCAGGATGACCTGCTGGTATATCGCGCGAAGTGTTGCAACCCTATTCCCGGCGACGAAATCATCGGTTACATCACACGGGGACGCGGTGTTGCGGTGCACACACGCACGTGTCCCAATGTGCAGAATCTTCTGTACCAGACGGAGCGGCGGATCGCAGTTGAATGGGGCGGTGAAAATGCCGCGACGTTCCCCGTGGAGCTGCAGATTCGCGCGCGCGATCGCGCCGGACTGCTGGCCGATATCACCGCGGTGATCAGTGGGGCAGGCTCGAACATTCGTAATCTCGTAAGCCGGCCCGATGGTTTGAATGCGCGCATCGACGCCAGTCTGGAGATCGTGGATCGCCGGCAACTGGAAGCGATACTCGTGAATATCCGTAAAATCGCGGCGGTGCAAGGCGTGGATCGCGTGTATCACAACGGGTAATGCGATTGCGTTGGATTCGCGCGCGTAGGGACTTCAGTCAGAACCTCCGAATTAAAACCCTTATATTGAAGTGACAGTAAACAACGGCTAGAAGCTTTTTGTAAAACTGCCTTACCTGACCTTTAGCCCGGTATCGCCCACTACACACCGCCTGGTCGCTGAAGTTCCGTCGGCTACAATAACACTATGCACTTCGAGAGCATTTTGTGGGGTAAGAAGCAGGAACGTGGCGTTGCCAAGCGTGGTGTTGCTTGTCTGTCGACAGTTCTCGGCGCTTTGCTGGTCAGCGTCATTCTTGTTTGCGGCGGATGTGGCCAACATCCGTTGGCGGATTATCGCTCGCTGGCTAAGGTGGGGATGTCTTCCGCCAGTATTGAACAACTGAAGAAATTCAATACCGCGGATGCGGAAATCGCGCGGATTTTGACTCTAAAACAAGCGGGTGTTACCGACGAGACCTGTTTGGCGTTAATTGCGACCGCGCATAAGCAACAAGGCGCTTTTACAAACTCCGACGCGGTAACCAGTCTTGCTGGCGCGGGGTTGTCGGAGCCGCAGATTCTGGAAATCGCGTATGCAGGCAAACTCGATACGCTGAGCGGCGACGTGGTTACCTTGCGACTGCTGGGATTATCGGATTCCACGGTACAGACTTTGCTGGACCGCCATCTGCAAGGCCAGCCAACGCTGTCCAGCCGAGAGATTGCGCGTTTGAAAAACACCGGCCTGACGGAAAAGCAGATTGTGGAACGCATCAACCAGGGAATGACCGACGAGCAAGCCGAAAGAGAAGTTACGGCGCGCCAGACGTCGCGCAATCATTACAACACTGGGTTCGTGCGGATCCATGCCCGCAGACGTTAAGGAAATCTCTTAGCCCTGTCTCTTATACACATCT
>CAXMLS010000250.1:0-2982 GCA_964194235.1 uncultured bacterium
TCAAGACGGTCTCCGGATGACGCTTACAACTGTACCGTACCTTAGTTTGCTACAAATTTGAGCTATGACTCAGACTCCTCCAAGCCGCCCATCTCTTGTCTTGAAACACGAGCAGTCCCTGATATTACTGGACTCCAGCGAGGTGTAGCACTATGTCACTGTTCTTTGAGAAGTGGGTGCGTCCTACTTCGCGGGCGTCCCCAGCGGCGACAGTGGCGTCTTGAACTGTGCATCCACTTCCACCTGATAGCCGGTCACCAATTTGTTGGTTTCGTTGGCCATCCCGATGATGGCCTGCAATTCGTGGAACATGGCGTCGGTCATGCCCTTGTTGCGCGCGGATGCGGTGTGCGACGCGATGCAGTACTGGCAATTGTTGGTAACGCTCACCGCTACGTAAAGCAATTCCTTGGTCAGCGGATCAAGCGTGCCGGGACCCATGATTTGCTTGAGCGATTCCCAGGTGCGCTTCAAGGTGGCGGGATTGTGCGCAATGGCTTTCCAAAAGTTATTTATCCAGTCGGTTTTTCGCGTGGCCATGATGTCGTCATAGATGGCCCGAACTTCCGGACTTGCATCGTTGTATTCAATGAGAGCGAAGGTAGCCATGATTTCTCCCGAGTAGATGAAAAAATTCCGCGTTAAGACGTTAGCAGGAATGTTGCGGCGGGCGATAGCGAGAATAGAAGATTACGATTATGAATTGCGATGGACAAATTGTTCCAGCAGCAATCTTGCGAGACGTTTGTGGTTGTGACGAATGACATCCCGTTCGTCGAGCAAATTATCAAAAATCACCTGGCAGCCGAGTTCGTTCAACTTGGGCAGATCGATCACCACGGGTTCGGCGCCCTGAGTCTTGTAGCGCCGAGCAACTTTGGGCGAAACGGGTTGCTTGTTGGCGATGACGAAATCGACTAACCGGCGAGCAGCATGCATCTGGATGGCGCGAAGGTGATCGGCGAGCGCATATCCGGCGGTTTCGCCGGGTTGCGTCATAAGATTGGCGATGTATACGCGGGGCGCTTTTGACTTGGCGATCGCGGCGGCGACCTCCGGAATAAGCAGGTTGGGCAGAACGCTGGTGTACAGCGAACCAGGACCGAGAAGAATCAGGTCCGCCCTGCGAATGGCTTCGATGGCCAGCGGCAAGGGACGCACGCGTTTCGGTGAGAGCTCGAGCTTCTTGATCGGCACGCGACTGCCGGTGATGCGCGTTTCTCCCCGCACGCGGCGGCCATTTTTCAATGTGGCGACGAGATGCACGTTCGACAGCGTGGACGGGAAAATACGCCCGCGAATCGCGAGCACTTTACTGCTCTCGCGAATAGCTTCCGTGAAATCTCCGGTGATATGGGTGAGCGCGGCCAGAAAAAGATTGCCGAAATTGTGGCCGATCAGCCCGCGGCCCGCGTGAAAACGATATTGGAAGAGTCTGCCGAGCAGCGCTTCATCCTTGGAAAGCGCGACCATGCAATTTCGAATGTCTCCGGGCGGTAGGATGCGATTTTCGCGGCGCAGCCGGCCGGAACTGCCACCGTCATCGGTTACGGTAACGATGGCCGCAAGATCGGAGATCGGACGGTCGGCGTTGGGATTCTCATCGCCGCGGCGAACCACATGTTCTTTCAGCCCGCGCAGCAGCGAAGAAAGACCGGTGCCGCCGCCGAGCGCCACGATGCGGAATCCGCGGGAAAGATTTCTGGATCCGGTATTGGTGCTTTTCACGGGCAGCATCTTTTTCACGTGCGGCCACACGAGCGGAAATTAAATCTAATGGACAAATAAGGCAAGGCCGTGAGTGACGGAATTATCCCGCGGTGCCGTCTTTTTCTGGATATAGAAGTTCGGTGAAGCGCGGATCTTCCTGCAGGAAAGCGAAGTCTTCGTCATTACGCGCGTGATAGCGATTCTCACCCTTCAGCTGGATCGCCACTTTCAGATTGGCCATCGCGGAATCGGCTTCACCGGTGAGGCAATCGAGCGCCGCCAATGCGTAATGGATATGGTCAGCTTTGGGCGCGGCGCGGCGCGCTTTGTCCAGGCTTTCGCGCGCATCGTCCCAGCGTCCTACGTTCATCATGGCCACGCCGCGCTGGTAATGTTCGTCGGCGGTGCGCGGATTCTGATCGTGCGAAGGCTTCATGCGCTGCTCGGCAATTTTTACGTGCATGCGGGCGCGGTCGGCCAGCTCTTTGCTGGGTCCTTCTACGACCTTTTCCAATTCCTGCTTGGCGCGTGCGAACTTCTGCTGGCGGAAGAGTCCGAGAGCTTCGTCGTAGACCTTGAGTTGCGCCTGGACGCGCGGGTCGACCAGCTCTACGCCACCGCGTTGGGCCGGCGGGGCAGGGGTTAAACTCTTTTTCTTCTGTGGTTTAGCGTGGGGCCTGCTAGCGCTTTTGGCGTGAGAGGAGGATGCTCGGGAGGGTTTGCGCGCTTTTGCCATGGAGCGAATGCTAACAGAGGCGTTATGGCACGTCAATCGGAGCCAAAATGGGTCACTTCTCAGCTTGAGCGCTATTCCGGAATGATTGTGGGCTGAATGGGGGATAAAGGAGCGCGCGGGCAGGAAAGGACGGCGCTTGATGCCGCAGAGTTTCTAATTTTATTCGAACCGTGGCCCCAATAGTTCCACGTTCAACGAAATAATGTAACTCATTTTGTTGGCGCCCAGGCCAGTAACCATCGCAAGTGTCGTTGCGCATCAAATTACCGAGTTTTAGCTTCAAGATGTTTCTATGCGGTTGTCGCGGAGCTGGGGAGAGTATCGTTCAGCGCAAAATGTTCCACGCTTAGTACCACCGTACTATAGCTGGCCGGCCACGCGGGTAAGAACATAGCGTGGTTCGCGCCGCTCTTTCTGAGCGTGCGGACCAATCTGCCGTCCCCGAGCGTGCGCCATGTCGTCGAGCAGTAAAGAGAATCAAGTTTTGACTGCAATTCCCGAACCCGCCACATCTTATCCTGTCTCTTATACACATC
>CAXMLS010000251.1:0-2832 GCA_964194235.1 uncultured bacterium
AAGCGGCGCAAACCGCGCTGTCGGCGGCATGATGCGCAATTCTCCGAAAAAAGCGACTGCGGTAACGGCAACGCGGGTTGCGAAGCACGCGCGCATGCAGCAGCAGGGCGGCGGGCAGAAAGATCCACGGGTTGCGGACGCGGAGAACTTTCTGCTGCCAACCTATAAACGCCAGCCGTTCGTGTTGACGCACGGACGGGGCTGCTACGTTTACGACGCTGACGGAAAGAAGTACCTCGACTTTCTCGGAGGGATCGCGGTAAACGCGTTGGGCCACGCGCATCCGAAGATTGTGAAAGTGATTCGCCGGGAAGCGGCGCTTGCGATTCACTTCTCGAATCTTTACCACAATGCGTATCAGGGACCGTTGGCGCGTAAACTTGCGGAATGGGCGGGTCTCGACCGGGTATTTTTTTGCAACAGCGGCACGGAAGCCATCGACGGGGCCATGAAGCTGGCGCGGCTGTGTGCGCACGATGCAAAAGATTTGTCGCGCCCGGTGCAAAAGCATCGCTTTCTGGCGCTGGAAAATTCATTTCATGGGCGCACGTTCGGGGCGATCAGCGTTACGGCAACAGAAAAATATCGCGTGCCGTTTGCTCCGGTAGTGCCCGGCGTGGAATTTGTGCGCTTCAACGATGTAGCGGATCTGGAAGCGAAATTCGACGATACCGTCTGCGCGGTACTTCTGGAGACGATTCAGGGGGAAGGTGGGATTTATCCGGTGAGCGAGGCGTTCTGGAATCGTGCCCGAGCGCTGGCGACGAAATACGGAGCGCTACTGATCGCCGACGAAATTCAATCCGGGCTGGGACGAACGGGACGTTATTTCGGGTTCCAGCGATTTGCGTCGAAGCCAGACATGGCGGTGATTGCTAAACCATTGGCGGCAGGATTGCCGCTGGGCGCTATTTTGGCGAGCAAAGAGGTGGCAGGACACGTCTCGCCGGGATTGCATGGCACGACATTCGGCGGAGGGCCGTTGGTTTGCGCGACAGCGCTGGAATTTCTGCGCATCATCGAAGACGAGAAATTGCTAGAGAATGTCCGCGCGCGGGGCGAAGAGCTGCGCACCGGACTGCAAAAGCTAGCGAAAAAGTTTAATTTGATACAAGAGATTCGCGCGGAAGGTTTGATGATCGGCGTGCAGCTTTCGAGGGAAGGCGCGATTTTAGTGACGGAAGCGGCGAAGCTCGGACTGCTGATCAATTGCACCCACGATTTTACGATTCGGCTGCTGCCGCCGTTCATCATCAGCCGGGCGCAAGTGCACGAGTTCCTGCGCTTGTTCGAGATGGTTCTTGAGATTGTTTCGCAAACTCCAACCACTGAAACCGGCAAAGTCGTGGATTGGCCGCTGACGGCCCACGCTGCCGCAAGGTGAAAAGATGACAGCAACGATGCTCGCTGCACCTATTTTATTGTCGAACGACTTATTGACGGGGGCGGAATGGAACCCGCCGCAGACGCGCGAATTATTGCACCTGGCGTCAGATATGAAGGCGCATCCGGGACGCTACGCCTCCACGCTGCGCGGCAAATTTGTGGCGTTAATTTTTGAAAAGCCGTCCTTGCGGACGCGGGTAACGTTTGAGGTGGGGATCCAGAGCATGGGCGGTTCGGTGGTTTTTCTGGATCACACGCAAGCGCGGTTGGGGGAACGCGAATGCATTTCGGATGTAGCGCGAAACCTGGAACGCTGGGTGCATGCGATTGTCGCGCGAGTTTATGAGCAACGGGTGCTGGAAGAAATGGCCGCGAACGCGGATATTCCGGTGATCAATGCGCTCTCCGACAAATTTCATCCGTGCCAAGGGCTGGCCGACTTCCTGACTCTGGAGGAAAAAGTTGGTTCGTTGCGCGGATTCAAACTGGCGTACATCGGCGACGGCAACAATGTGTGTCATTCGCTGATTTTTCTGGCCGCGCGGCTGGGAGTGCATCTACGAATCGCCACGCCACCGGGTTACGCACCGGACCACGCGGTGATGCAGGAGGCTAAGCGCACGGCACGAGAAACACGCGCGAAGATCGAGCTGTTTACTGATGCACATGAAGCGGTTGCCGACGCGCAGGGCGTGTATACCGACGCGTGGACGAGCATGGGTTTTGAAGCGGAAGGAGATGTGCGGGAAACCGTGTTCCAACCTTACCAGGTCAACGCGGAGCTGATGGCGCTGGCCGCGCCGGACGCATTATTCCTGCACTGTCTTCCGGCACACCGCGGGCATGAAGTTACGGCGGAAGTTCTGGATGGCCCGCAGTCGGTGGCGCTGGATCAATCGGAAAATCGCATGTACGTGCAGAAAGCTATACTGCGCACGCTCTTCAGTGGAAGTTAATCGCAACGGCGTTACCAAAAAATTGTTACAGATTGCGATGGCGCCGCCCTGGCTTGGACGCAGGCTCAAGTGCATCTCCAGCATTCGAGCACTGCGAATTTCGCGAAAGTTCAACGCGATGGAGATGCCGTACACCACATAATATGCGGAATACTTCACGAGAGAGGACCTGTGAATAAAGAAACTTATAAACCGAAGAAAGTGGTGCTCGCGTATTCCGGCGGGCTGGACACTTCCATCATTATTCCTTGGCTGAAAGAAAATTACGGCTGCGAAGTGATCGCGGTGATTGGCGACGTGGGGCAGCAGGAGGATCTGGAGGCGGCGCGCAAAAAAGCTCTGGACACCGGAGCGTCCACAGCGATGGTGGAAGATTTGCGCGAAGAGTTCGTGCGCGACTACATCTGGCCCACACTGCGGGCCGGGGCGGTGTATGAACATACGTATCTGCTGGGCACCTCCATGGCGCGCCCGGTGATCGCCAAACGCC
>CAXMLS010000252.1:0-3505 GCA_964194235.1 uncultured bacterium
AGATGTGTATAAGAGACAGCGATAAGAGTTATCGTGGTCCGCGATCGTCTGAACTTTGTTTACAACATCGGAGTTGTCTTTAAAATTTCCCAGCGCGGTAACCACGCGAGAGCGCAACCACGGCTCTTTTGCCGAATCGACCGCGTCAAGCAGTTGCTTCGCCGCCGCTAATCCGCCGAGTTGTGACAGGCTGTCGGCTGCCGTCGCGCGAACTCCCCACGCCTTGTCGCTGCGCGAAGCGTCTCCCAAGGCGGCGATCACGTCGTCATTTTTCGCAGCGGTTTTCGCAGCAGGGGTGTCAGGGTGGGCTTTTTCATCTTTCGTGGCATCCGAGTGCCCGGCCTCCTCTTTGAATTTCTTTAGCGCTACCGCGGCGTCGGCGCGATCCGAAACGTCAGCCGCATTCTTCAACTGGTAGAGCCATTCTTTTTTTTCTTTATGAACTTCGGCAGTCTTGAGAATATGGCCGCCCTTATCGAATAGCACCGTCAGCGGCTGAGAATTTGCCGGCAACGAAAATGTTTCCGTCGGCTTTGATACTACCAGCGGATACAAATGTGCTCCCGCTGCAGTAGTAATTTCGACGTCGACCGGCACGCGGAAAATGCCGACGCGTCCCTGGACCTCTTGAGTTTGCTTCACGGTCAGCGCGATCTGATGCTTCGCATCGTCATAGGCATAACCGACATCGAATCTGGGAGCACCCGCGCCGTAGACCCACTGAGTAAAGAATTCGTCGACATCCGAGTGTGTGGACTCCTCGACGGCTTTCACGAAATCCGACGTCACCACATTTTTACCGCGATTGACCTCGAGATAATGCTTGAGCGAGCGATTGAATGCGTCTTCGCCGAGTTGGTGCCGCAACATGTACAGCACCCACCCGCCTTTGTTGTAGGCGTTGCCGTCGAATTCGCTGGAGTCGTCAAAGTCGTGGCGTACGATCGGTTTTTTGTAGAGATTGCTCTGCGCAAACCATTGGCGGGCATTATTCCAGCGGTCGTATTCGCTTTGGTCTTTGGGGAAGTGCGCTTCCATCCAGACGGTTTCGCCGAATGTAGCAAAGCCCTCATTGAGCCAGATATCTCCCCAATCTTTGCATGTGACATCGTCGCCAAACCATTGATGGGTCAATTCATGAGAAATCAGATCGTCTTGTCCCGTGGCATATTCGCTGACAAGCTTAGGGTGCACCAGTGAAGAGCTGGAGTTCGTCGTGGCGCTGGAATTTTCCATTCCGCCGGCGACGAAATCATCGACCATAACCTGCGCGTACTTTTCCCAGGGATATTCCACGCCGTAAGTTTTATTGAAGAGCTCAATCATCGCGGGCGTACGTCCATAGTTCACCGCCAAACGATCGCCGCGGCCTTTGGGCGCGTAGTACGTCACCGGAAGGCTCCGCAGATTGTCTTTCACTTCCTCAAATTCGCCCGCCACCACAGTGATGAGATATGTGGAGCTGGGAACGGACTCCTTCCAGGTCCAGGTTTTCATGTTGTTGGCAGCGGTCGATACCCCAATCAGCTTTCCGTTGGCAACCGTGATCCATGAAGACGGAACCGTGAGAATGGTTTCCGTGGTGAGGCGGTCGTTGGGATAGTCATAGGTCGGCAGGTAATACCGCGTGTCTTCACTCTCTCCCTGCGTCCAAATTTGTGCAGGGCGATTGGGGTAGTCTTTGTCCGGCAAAATAAAGTACATGCCCTTGCTCGGCTTCCCTTCGTAGCGAATGGCAATGTCAAATTTATCCCCTGGTTTAGCGGCTGGAATGTTCACAATTAATTTGTTGGCCGTGATTTCAAATTGTGCCGGCAACTTGTTGACCGAAATGCTTTGAATGGTCAGCCCAACGGAATCAAATGCAATTCTGGAAGTAGCATCACGAAGGATGGAAAGGGTATGCGTAACTTCGCCCAGCACCTTTTTCTGCTCCACATCGAAACGCAAAACAATTTTCGAATGCTGCAGGTCATAATCGCGGCTGCGCGCGTATGGCTCGTCGGCCTTTAAGGGCAACGTGACGACTAGCAGGGCGATAACAGTTGCCAATCGGAACCAATGGCCACGCGTGCACAACATTCCATTCTTATTAACAGTCCTGATCATCAGTGCCCTTTCTGGAGACACATATCAAATTATGAAATCGATCCCGCATCGTGAACCGTGTGCCCAGCTTTGTGCAGTGTCGCGACAGCGTTGCTCAATGCACGGGAATCCACCAGCAGGTAATCCGTATCGAACGTGGAAATCGTAAACACTCCGATTTGCGCTTCGGCCAATGGCACGACAAGAGAAGCGAGCACGCCGACCTCTGAAAACGCAAAAGGTCCGTGAACTTTCAGAACGCGCCATACAATCTGCGGGTGTAATGGCGCAGGAACGAAATCCATATCGGCAACAATAGAGAGTTCATCCGCAGTGCGCGTGATGGAATAAAACTGCCCCTGCATCGCCCACTCCGGTAGCGCTGCATCCGGCGCGAGTCTGCAGATGGCGAAGTATTTCGAAAGCAAAGAAAGTACTAAAGGACGCTCGATTTCGGACATCGACTCTAGAGAAGACTCCTGACAATGCCCCCGTCCACGGCGATGGAGGTGCCGTTGACATAGCTGGCGCGTTCGGACGCCAGAAAAGCAACCACTGCCGCGAATTCCTCCGGTGTACCGATTCGCCCGGCGGGTATTTGGCGCTCCCAGCTTGCAAACACCTCTTCCGCTTTCGCGCCCGTGCGTGTCGATACAGCGGCTGCAAGATCGCCTAGTCGGTCCGTGCGCGTGTAGCCGGGACAAACATTGTTCACCGTGATTCCGTGTGCCGCATATTCGTTTGCCAAAGTACGAGCCAAGCCCGTTACCGCGGCGCGAATCGAGTTAGAAAGCAGCAGGCCATCCACCGGTTGTTTTACCGCGTACGAGGTAATGGTAATCAAACGCCCCCATTTATTTTTCTTCATGCGCGGCAGGGTTTCTCGCGCAAAAAACACGGAACTCATCAGCAATTGGTTAATGGCCGCTTGCCAGTCTTCGTTTTTCGTATCTTCAAACAGTTTAGACGGCGGGCCACCTGAATTAGTGACGCAAATATCTACGCGTCCGAACCGCGTTTCCACCGCCGAAACAAAGACTGTAACTGCCTTGGAGTCAGTAACATCTAGTGCCTGATGGTATACCTTGCGCCCGGTAGACTGTTGAATTTTGGCCGCTGCGGATTCAAGGTTGCGTTCGGAGCGCGCACAAATCGCGACATCGGCGCCTTCCTGGGCAAGTTCTTTCGCAACGGCGAAACCCAAGCCGGAGCTCGCGGCAGCCACGATCGCAACGCGACCAGTTATTCCCAGATCCATGCAGAATCCTCAAGTTAATACTCTCGCGAAAGAAATGTAGCGTCAAACCACCCGGTCTATCCTCGAAAACTGATTTGCGCCAACTGAATCGGAATCTGCACTCTGCGCATCAAAAGATACGCGCGTATAATGCTATCGACCTGTCTCTTATACACATCT
>CAXMLS010000253.1:0-2530 GCA_964194235.1 uncultured bacterium
CCCGCTGCGCATTTCCAGCTATAAGACCACGCTGAAGATGCAGCGCGTCGGCCCGGAAATTAAATCCATCCAGGAACGCTACAAGAAATACAAGATGAACGACCCGCGCAAAGCGGACATGAACAAGGAAGTGATGGCCGTCTACAGTCGCGAAGGCATCAATCCCGTGGGCGGCTGCTTCCAGATGTTTTTGCAGATGCCCATCTGGTTCGGCCTGAACAACGCGTTGCGCTTTGCCATCGAAATGCGCCACGCGCGCTGGTTCGGCTGGATCACCGATCTTTCCGCGCGCGATCCTTATTACGTTTTGCCGGTCATGATGGGTGTGTCCATGTATCTCGTTTCAAAAATGACCCCCATGACCTCCACCGATCCGCAGCAGCAGATGATGATGAAGATCATGCCCGTCACTATGGCCGGCATCTTCATGATTTCGCCCATATCCAGCGGCTTGGCGGTGTATATTCTCACCAGCAGCATCGTCGGCATCGGGCAGCAGTGGTATTTGAATCGCCACCATCCCGTGATTGCCGCGCCTGTTGTAAAACCTGTTCGTGGCAAAAAATCGTAATCGCCAAACTCGCGAGAGTAATTGCACCATTTTGTTCCGGTCATGTTGTTCAAATCTTATTTAGATAAATTTTACCGAGGTGATTTCCTTCAGCGACCGATGATTCCGAATTACATCCGCGATGGAAAGCTCGACCGCACCGCAGCCGCGGACGCTCTGCAACGCTTCCTCGAAGACAGCGTGCGCGCCTCCGGCCTCGAGCTAAAGGTGAACGTCCGCGCGGTTCCCCCGGAAACCGCCGGAGAAGAAGGGCACGCCGAAGTAATCGCCGACCTCGACGGAAAAGACAAAGACATTTTGCTGGAACGAAACGCGGAAGTGTTGAAGGCCATCGAGCACCTGGCGTTCCGCGCGCTGCGCCTGGAGCCGGCCTTCCACGAAAAAATTCACGTCGATTGCGGAGGCTATCGAGCGCTGCGCTTCGAAGAATTGCGCATGACTGCGAAAATAGCCGCCGAACGCGTCGAAAGTTCGCGCCAGCCCTTCCGCCTGAACCCCATGTCCTCGCGTGAACGCCGCATCGTCCACCTCGCCCTGAAAGACATTCCCGGCATTCGCACCGAAAGCATCGGAATGGGCGAAGAACGCCAGGTCGTGATCCACCCGGCCACCAAAGCCGCCAAAACCCCCGCCTGAACTAGCAACTTATTCCGTGGCAATCACTTCTCCCAACCCTGCTCCAGCACATTTCCACCCGGACCAAACCGCACGCGATAGGTGAACGAAGCAGGCCGCCCTTTACGAATAGGGGGAAAGCGCATATCGGAAAATTCCACAACCGCATCGCCGCCTTCGTTGTGAAAATGCGTCACGGGAAAGCGCGCGAACCACAAAAACTTCTGCACGTCGGGAAGTTCCTTCGCGCTTGCAATATAAGCATTCGGATACGCTTCGGGATAAAAACGATATTCGAGCGCTGGCCGGTCCGCCGGGCTCGTGGCAGCGGAAACTTCAAACGCGGAGCGGTCGCTTAAATCCATGCGCACCTCGTAAACGCCGCGCGGCGTGCGTACCAACCCATCCCAGCGCCACAACGAAGGAGGAAACGGCAAAGCTCCCATTGTTTGCACTTCGAGTTTTTCCATGGCGGCAAATTTCTGCACTCGAAGTAGCGCCGCGTGATGCGCCAACACCGCGAGCGCCAGGTACGCGCACCCCACCGCAAGTCCCCCGCGATTCCAAAGGAGACTTGAACGCATCGATGCAGAACTCGCACCGGATTGAAACCGCAGCGGAATAAAAAATAACCCCGCAAGTATCGCAATGAACACAAAAACACTTGCGGCGGAAATCGGCGCGCCGATCAATCCCCCAATTTTCTGAACCACAAGAACCGCTAGCGCGAATATCGCAAACGAAACGAGCGCTCGTTGCTTGCTCTTCTCCGGACGTGCAAAAGCCCACGCAAGGATCTGCGGCACCAGTAAAATCCCTGTAAACGTGAAATCAATAATGAAAATCAAATCCCACGCCGGACGTGTCCAGCGCGCGGGCGACCACACCATGGTCCCGAAACTGGTAACCAGGTCGAGCAAAATGTGACTCAAGATCCCGACGGCATAAATTCCAGTGAGCATCGCAATCGACGGCGCTTCCCACTTTCTCCAGCGCGCTAGCCACCAGGTGAGCGCGGCCAGCAGCAGCGCAAACACCGGCAGACACAAAAGTGAGTGCGTGATGCTGCGATGCCAGGTGAGCATCAGCATTTCGTCGCGGGAAAACATGTCGCGAATCGTATCGGCGTCCGGAAAAATCGCGCCCAGCATCATGGACCAGGTAACGATGCGCTGGCGATTCATCGGCCGGGAAGCAAAGAGATCGTCTCCGTTATAAAGTGCTTTACTTAACAAAGCACCGGCAATTCCATGGGTGATGGTGTCCATAGTCTAAGAACCAATTACCTAACAAGGATGAGCGGCGAGCGTTTGCTCATTACAGTACCTGTCTCTTATACACATC
>CAXMLS010000254.1:0-3366 GCA_964194235.1 uncultured bacterium
AACGGGCGGTACCGGCGGCACAGGCGGGAGAGGTGGCACCGGAGGGACCGGGGGAACTGGAGGGACCGGAGGTAAAGGCGGTGGAGGAACAGGGGGAACCGGTGGAACCGGCGGCGGACGCGGAACTGGGGGCGGCACCGGGGGAGGCACGGGCGGCAGAGTTTCGAATCCGGGCGCGTACAACTTTAATTCGCCGTACAACCAGCCGCGCACCATCGTTCCGCCGTTTTTGCCATCCGCTTCCACGAATCAGCAGATTCTAGCTGCGCTGGCTGAGGGTACCGGCGGGTTTACGATATTTAACACCAACGATTTGCTGGGCGGGCTGGAACGCATCGGCCGCGAGCAAAGCGAATTTTATATTTTAGGTTACGTTCCGCAGGAAACGCCGGAAGGAAGCTGCCACACGCTGAAAGTGAAACTGAATCACGGCGGCACGAATGTGCGTTCGCGCAGCGGCTACTGCAACGTGCGGGCTGTGAACGTGCTGGAAGGGAAGCCGCTAGAGAAGCAGCTGGAGTCGCGCGCGACGGGAGCGCAGGGAGGATCGATTCATGGCGCGATGCAGGCGCCTTATTTTTATACGTCGCCGAACGTTGCGCGCGTGAACCTGGCGATGGAGATTCCTGCCGATGCGATGAAATTTAATAAAGACAAAGGGAAATATCATGCGAACGTGAATGTGCTGGGCATCGCGTACCGCGGCGACGGATCGGTGGGGGCGCGCTTCAGCGACACGGTAAACCTGGATCTGGAAAAAGACGAATGGAAAGAGTTCACCAAGGTTCCGTATCGCTACGAAAACCAATTCGACGCCACGCCGGGGACTTATAAGTTGACGGTGGTTCTAAGCGCAGGAGGAGACGCGTTTGGAAAATTTGAAGCGCCCTTGCAAATCGATGCCTATGACGGAAAGCATTTTAGTTTGGGAAGCGTGGCGCTAACGAATTCGGCGCAACGCGTGGGCGACATTCCCACGAGCCTGGACGCGGCGTTGCTGGAGGACCGTACACCGCTGACGGTGAAGGGAATGCAGATCACGCCCTCCGGGACGAACCGCTTTAAGCAGGGAGATTCGGTAATTTTGTATTCGGAAATCTACGAGCCGCTGCTGACTTCGGCGGAGCCGCCGAAAGTTGGGCTGGGTTACCGGATAATGGACCGGGCAACGAATAAGGAATTGGCTTTTACCGGCGTGATTCCGGCCGACGCATTTATTCAAAAGGGGAACCCGGTGGTGCCGGTGGGATTGCGCGTGGAAGTTAAGGATCTGAAGGTCGGCGCGTATCGCCTGATCCTGCAGGCAGTGGATGGCGCAGGGAATAAAGCGCCGAACCGCACCGCGGATTTCGACGTGGAATGAATCGCGTTCCGTCTTGCGCGGCAAATGGTTCCTGATTGGTCAGCTAAATCTTCGATATAAATTGCGACACAAACGGCGGAAATTCCGCGACTTCGGGTCGTGCGACGGGTTAGTGTTATTAGAGCAAAGCTTTTCCAAATGAAGCGCCGCCCTACACGATTTACGGCATCGCAACAGCGCCCGAGATTTCAGTCTCGCGCCATTTCCTCGTATCTCAGACCTGCTTTCTCGACAATTCTGTCGGTTGTCTGCACCGTTTCGATTGGAACTTTTGGAATTGACCTGCCAGCGATTGCGGCGATAGCCGCTGTTCCAGCAGCGCCGGCAAACGATAAAAAACCAGTCCAGGATCCGGCAGTAAAAGGCTTGCCGATCACGGAACTGAGTGCGGATGAGGCCATTCTGCACGTGCTGAACCGGTTGGCTTATGGCCCACGGCCGGGCGAGATCGAGCGTGTGCGGCAAATGGGTCTGGCCAAGTGGATCGATCAGCAACTTGAGCCGAACTCTATTGACGATAAAGCGGTGAGCGCACGAGTGGAAATTTATCCAACGTTGTCGATGACGACCGCGCAGCTTATGGAGCAGTATCCGCAGCCGAAACAAGCCGCCAAGCAGGCAGCCAGACGAGTGGAAGCGGTTGCAGCGGCGTCAAACTCTTCCGCGCCTGCGGGGCAGACCGCGCCAAGAGATGCCGTAGCGATTGACGCGCCGGACGAGTCGCGTGTTGCGCCTTCGATGAAAACGGATGAGGCGATGGCCAATCCAATGACGCGCGGCGCCGGAAAACGGAGTCTGCTGAGCGGCCCGGATCCCAATGCGGTACCGAAGGCCATTGCGGACGACAGCAAAAAACCGCAACGCGTGATTGAAGAACTGGCGATGGCAAAGGTCGCGCGGGCAATTTACAGCGACCGGCAACTGCAGCAAGTGATGGATGATTTCTGGTTCAACCACTTCAATGTTTACGCCGCGAAGGGCGAGGACAAGTGGTACCTGACGGCGTACGAGCGCGACGTGATTCAACCGCACACGCTGGGCAAATTCAAGGATCTGGTGACGGCAACCGCAAAGAGTCCAGCGATGCTGTTCTATCTGGATAATTTTCTAAGCTCGGATCCCAACGCGGCGCAGCGGCGCGCGGAAATGCGCGCAACGAAACACAACCGTCACGGCGGATTTGCATGGCCGTGGGGAAGCCCTGCGCAGGCGCAACGAAGCGAACCGGTTCAACAGGGGCAGCAGGCGCGAACAAAGAAAAACGTGCGCGGGCTCAATGAAAATTACGGGCGCGAATTGATGGAACTGCACACGCTTGGCGTGGAAGGGGGATACACGCAGAAAGATGTTACCGAGGTGGCGCGCTGCTTTACCGGTTGGACTATCGATAAGCCTCGGCAGAGTCCCGAATTCAAGTTTGATGAAAAACTGCACGACCCCGAACCAAAATTGGTACTTGGCAAAAAAATTCACGGTGGCGGAATAAAGGATGGCGAAGAAGCCATCGATCTGCTGGCGCGGCATCCGAGCACGGCTAAATTTATCTCCACGAAATTGGCGCGGCGTTTTGTGTCGGACAATCCTCCCGAGCCGCTGGTCTCGCGAATGGCGAAAACGTTTCATTCGAGCGATGGCGACATTCGCGCGGTGATGCATACGATGATTTATTCGCCGGAATTCTGGTCGCGCGAGGCGTACCGCGCAAAAATCAAGACGCCATTCGAGGTGGTGATCTCCGCGGTGCGCGCGCTGGGCACGGATGTGGACACGCCCATGCCGCTGGTGCAGTGGGTGGGGCGCATCGGCGAGCCGCTGTATCAATGCCAGCCCCCTACCGGATACGCGGATAAAGCCGATGCGTGGGTAAACACCGGTGCGCTTTTGAATCGCCTGAATTTTTCTTTAACGCTGGCGGGAAATAAAGTGCGCGGAGCACGCACGGATGTTGCTTCGCTATTGGGTGTGGACGCTACTGAGCCTAGGGTCTGTCTCTTATACACATC
>CAXMLS010000255.1:0-4496 GCA_964194235.1 uncultured bacterium
GATGTGTATAAGAGACAGGTCTTACAAGGGTAGTAATCTGACCGCGATGGTACGTGGAATGATTCACCACGTGCTGCATCGAAAGCCACAGCGGGTTTTTATATTCGCCGAAATTCAGAGTGCGGTATTCGTGGATTCGGTTGAGATCTTCTTGCGTGAGCGCAGCGACAAATTTATTAAGGCGCGCTTGATCTACCTGCCAGCGGGTCTTGAGAGTGGAAATCTCAGCAAACTGTCCTACTTCAGGCAATGAAGATGGCGAACGGCCCTGGAAGCGTTCCAGCCATAACCATTCGGCGCCCCAAATGTGCAACAGGGTATCGCGCACGGAAGAAAAACTAGAGCCGAGCGGCTTGGTGAATTGGTCTGTCGCGAGCTTCGCGACGGAATCTAGAACGCGCGTGTTTGCCCAAGCATTGTAATCGTAAAGGAGTCGAATCTCTTCTGGCGACATGATGCCTCGCGATTGGCTGAATCGGAAAAAATGAAATCAGCTGGCGATGGAAATGGTCTTGCGGCCTTTGCCGATTATTGCGTGATAGGATTCCGCGTCCGAGGGAAACGCGGCGCTGCGTACGTCTTCGCAATATTCACGCACCGCGCCAGAAATAATTTCCGCCACGTTGGCGTACTGACGGGCAAATTTGGGCGACTGGCCAAAAGTCAGGCCGAGCATGTCGCTAAGGACCAGAATCTGTCCATCGCAATCGGGGCCCGCGCCGATGCCGATCGTGGGGATGCGCACTTCGCGGGTAATTTGGGCGGCCAGCTCGCGCGGCATGGCTTCCAGCACGATGGCGAACGCTCCCGCCGCTTCAACCGCACGTGCGTCACGCAACAATTGTTCCGCGGCGTCCGCCGTTTTACCCTGCACGCGGTAACCTCCCAGCGCATTCACCGATTGCGGGGTAAGACCAACATGGCCCATCACCGGAATTTCCGCTTCGGTTAGCCGCGAAATTAATTCCAGTCGCCGTTCGCCACCTTCCACTTTTACGGCTTCCGCGCCAGCTTCCTTGACGAAGCGCACGGCGTTACGCAGCGATTCGGCGCTGTCGGTGTGGTAGCTGCCATAGGGCATATCGCAGACTACCAGCGCGTGATGCGCGCCGCGCCGTACCGCGCGCGTGTGATGCAACATTTCCTCGATGGTGACGGGAAGAGTGGTCTCATAACCGAGCACCACCATGCCCAAGGAATCGCCGACAAGAATTACGTCGACCCCCGCTTCATCGAGCAGACGGGCAGTCGGATAGTCGTAGGCCGTCAGACACGTAATTTTGGAGGAGTTTGAGGAAGAACCTGCGGCGGAGGATTTACGCTGCAGGATATCGGGGACGGTAACCTTGCCGCCGCCGACGTTGGAAACAGCACTCATGATGGCCTCCGGTGCCGCTCCTTAAACGCAGGATGCAGCCCTGTACCTTTATCTGAGCGCAGAATAACAAAATTCCGTGCGGATGACCAGAACGTTGGATTGACCGTTAGTAGTACTTCTTGTGTGCAGGATTACGCCTTTTCGGCCTGCATGGCGGCGGCGCGGTGAATGGCTTTTCGAATGCGCTGATATGTGCCGCAGCGGCAAATATTTCCGTTCATGGCGTCGTCGATGTCCGCGTCAGTAGGAGTGGGTTTTTTCGCAAGAAGCGCGACAGCGGACATGATTTGCCCGGGCTGACAGTATCCGCATTGCGGAACGTCAGTCTCCATCCAGGCCTTCTGCACCGGGTGACTGCCATCGGCCGGAAGTCCTTCGATGGTGGTGATCTTTTTTCCCGACACACTTGACACAGGTGTGACGCATGAGCGCGCGGCCTCGCCCTCAATATGAACGGTGCAGGCACCACAGAGTGCCATACCGCAACCAAACTTCGTGCCGGTCATATTCAACGTGTCGCGCAGCACCCACAGCAGCGGCATCTCTGGACTGACATCGACGGTTTGCGGCTTGCCGTTCAGAATAAAGTTAATGGCCACCGGCGCCTCCCTGCACGAAGTGAGGTATCGTACAACATTTTTTCGGCCTTCTACTCCGGAGAATTCGGCGGTTTACTTGGTCTTTTCCTGAATGGAGAGCAACTCCACTTCGAAGATCAGCGTGGAGTTTGGACCGATATCGGGTCCTGCACCCTGATTGCCGTAGGCGAGGTCCGCGGGAATGATGAGTTGCCACTTTGATCCAACGGGCATGAGTTGCAGCGCTTCCGTCCAGCCTTTGATCACACCACCGACCGGTATGGCCGCAGGTTGGCCGCGCTTATAGGAACTGTCGAATTCCGTGGAGTCCAGAAGCGTTCCGCGATAGTTGCACATCACGGTGTCCGTGGCCGCAGGCTTGGGTCCAGTCCCTTCTTTCAAACTTTTATATTGCAGGCCGCTGGGCAGAGTTACCACGCCTTCTTTTGTTTTATTGGCGGCGAGAAACGCCTCGCCTGCTTGCTTGTTAGCGGCGCCAACCTGCGCCATGACCTCTTCCTGTTTTTTCCGCAATTCGGACTGGAGTTGGGTCATTACGGTTTTCATTTCTTCATCGGTCAAGAGAATCTTGCCTCCAGCGAGAGCGTCTTTCAGACCGCGCATAAAAATAGCGGCATCCACCTCCACCGCATCTTTGTGCAAGCTCTTGCCGATATTTAATCCGATGGCATAACTTACCTTGTCCTTCTGCGTCTTGAGTGCAAGGGGCGTGGTGCCCGTCTGTGGTTTTGCACTGGCGGAAGTCCGCGGTTTAGGCGGCGCAGTTTTCGGAGTAGTTTTCGCTGCGGGAGCGCTCGGAGAACTCGCCTTGGGAGTGTCCTGCGCATTCGAGGTGCAGACGAAAAGAAGACCGGCGATCAACAGGTTCAAAACGATAGGGCATGTTTTTTTCATATACGTATTGTCACATTGCTCGCCGCGACCGCGCAAACCTCCAGTTCCACTTACGAGCTAAATAAAGGTGCTTTCACAACAAGTTACGCAGGTACGGCTCTGGGAGGCGCTTGTGGAGCGCGAGGCGCGCCGGGAGGCACATCTGGTTCGACGCCGCGCCAACCCACTGGGCGACCGCTCACCGCTTCTTTTACGGAGCGGAAAAGCACGACGTACATTAACTGGCGGTAGTAAAAACGTTGCAGCAATACGGGAAGAAGCAACGTCCAGTCTTCCTTGCGCTCCAGCGCAAAGGCCACCATGCAGGTGAGCACATCGATCAGGATAAATCCCACGAAGAAAAATACCGAACGCTGGACGTCCGCAGTCGTCCAAAGCTGTGGCAGGCGAGCAATGTGAAGCTGCCCGATACTCCACAGCGCGAGCGAACCGAGAAACATCAAATCAATGATCGGCGAGATCAAGGGGAGCACAAGCTGAAACACAAAAATGTTTGGCAGTGCTATCCAGCCGAGGGTGCCGTACTTCGGACGGAGCAGCGTGTCGCGATGCTTCCAGAAAGATTGCAGCGTGCCGAAGGTCCAACGAAAGCGCTGGCGAATGAGCGCGCCGGGAGTTTCCGGCGCTTCTGTCCAGGCGATAGCTTCTTCATCGTAACTGATGCGCCAGCCAAGTCTGCGAATCGCAATGGTGAGATCGGCGTCTTCGGCGACCGTTTCGGAACTGATACCGCCAGCGGCTTCGATGGCTTCTTTCCGCCACGCGCCGAGAGCGCCGGGAACTACGGTGATGCAGTTGAGGAGATCAAAGGCCCGCTTTTCCATGTTCTGGCTAGTGATGTATTCGAGAGCTTGCCAGCGCGTGAGCCAACGTGTGCGATTGCCGACTTTCACGTTGCCGGCGACTGCGCCGATACGCGGATCGGAAAAATGACGTAAGAGTTTCGTGATGGCGTCGGGTTCGATTTCGGTATCCGCGTCGATGGTGACTACGATTTGAGTTTGCGCCTGAGACATGGCCAGGCTCAGTGCTGCAGACTTCCCGCGGTTCATCTGGTGAATGATGTGTACCCGAGGGTCGGTGGAGAAATGCTCGTCGAGTAGCGTGCCGGTTCGATCGCTAGAGCCGTCATCGACAACGATAATTTGCAAGTTCGTGGTCCCGGCAGCAAGAACGGACTCGACAGTTTGGACAATAACGTTTTCCTCGTTGTGCGCGGGAATGAGGACGGTCACATCCGGCGGCGGATCGGAGATCACCGTGTGGTCCGGACGAAGTTTTTCGATCAATGCGAGAATACCGATAATTACCGCGCGGCCACTGACGAGAATAATTCCTAATACAAAGATAGTGGCGAATCCGACGCGGAACCAGCGGTACAAAGCAAAGATAAAGCCGTCAGCACGGGCTTCGAAATGCTCCTTGCTCGAAAGCGGCAGCATCATGGACGCGCGCGATTTGCCCAACAGATCGGGCACGGACACAAACTGATAACCCTGCGCGCGGAGCGCATCGATGACTTGGGGCAGCGCCGCAACCGTTTGGCTGCGATCGCCGCCGCCATCGTGAAAGAGAATGATGTTGCCGTCAGCGGCCTGATTCAGTACAGCGTCGACTATTTTCGC
>CAXMLS010000256.1:0-7124 GCA_964194235.1 uncultured bacterium
AGCACCTACACGGTGCCGTACTGGGTAATCATTTGCTGCCACCTCGCTATGGCCGGCGGTACCATGGCTGGAGGTTGGCGCATCATTAAGACTATGGGCCAGCGCATCACCAAGCTGACGCCCTTCGGTGGGTTTGCGGCGGAATCGGCCGGGGCCTTGACGCTGATCGGCACCGCGCATTTTGGAATTCCGGTCAGCACCACGCACACCATCACCGGAGCTATCGTGGGCGTGGGCGCGACCCGGCGGCTATCGGCGGTGCGATGGGGCGTTACGCGGCGAATCGTGTTTGCGTGGATATTGACGATCCCCGGCGCGGCGTTGGTGGGAGTTGCGGTTTTTCACGGCATAAGTTATTGGCTAAAATGACGCGAAGCTTTAGTTGCTGCTGCGTTTGAGCAGTCATCGCGATAGAGCGGGCTGAAACATGGTTGAAAATAAATCGCCATTTACCAGTGTGGAGGATGCTGTCGAGGAAATTCGCCAGGGGCGCATGATTGTGCTGGTGGACGATGAAGACCGCGAAAACGAAGGGGACCTCACGATGGCGGCGGAGAAAATTTCGCCCGAAGCCATCAACTTCATGGCGAAATTCGGGCGCGGGTTGATTTGCCTGACGCTCACGGAACAGCGCTGCGACGAGCTGCACCTGCCGCTTATGTCGCCGATCAACACCTCCGTGCATGGCACGGCATTCTGCGAAGCCATCGACGCGAGGCGCGGAGTGACGACAGGCATCAGCGCTTCCGACCGCGCCATCACGATATTGACGGCCATCGATCCGAAGACGAAACCGCAGGACCTCGCTCGGCCAGGCCATATCTTTCCATTGCGGGCTCGCAATGGCGGAGTGCTGGTGCGCGCCGGGCAGACGGAAGCTTCCGTGGATTTGTCGCGCATCGCCGGACTAAACGCTTCCGGGGTGATCTGCGAAATTATGAACGAAGACGGCACCATGGCTCGCGTGCCGCAGTTGATGGATTTTTGCAAGCAGCATGACATCAGGATGCTCACGGTAGCGGATCTGATCCGTTATCGCATGCAACACGAGCGCTACGTGCGGCGCGTTGCGGAGGCCACGCTGCCCACGCTGTTCGGCGATTTTCGCATGATCGCATACTCTAGCGACGTGGACCACGATCAGCACATTGCGCTGGTGCGCGGAGAACTGGAAGGCGCAACGCCGGCGCTGGTCCGCGTACATTCGCATTGCCTCACGGGGGACGTTTTCGGATCAACGGCGTGCGATTGCGCGGAACTGGTGGCCCAGTCGCTGGCGACCATCGCCAAAGAAGATCGCGGCGTGTTTTTATACCTGCATCACACCGGGCGCGGCTTTTCGGTGGAGACACCCGAAGAGCTGGGCGCGCTTCCGCAAATACATTTTCATTCTCGCGGGCAGATTGACCGCGAACCAGCGCGGCTGCGCATGGTGCAGCACGAGAGCGGCATCGGCGCGCAGATATTGATCGATCTGGGGCTGAAGGATATTCGCGTGCTGACCAATCATCCGAAAAAAGTTGTGGCGCTGGAAGGTTATGGAATACGCATCGCGGACCAGGTGCCGCTGCGTATCGAAGAGCGACGGCCTACACACCAGGTCCTGTAAGACCACCGGTATTTTCTTATTTTTTTCTGCACGCCGAAAATTAAAAACGAGAAACTCAAAAGACATAACCGCAGTGCCGCCGACTTCTCCGCAGGAGTCGGAGACGAAACTTACTTGGGTTCTTCGGTTTCTGCTGACGGCTCTGGTGGCGTGGGCTGAGACGGCTTAGCTTGAGGCTGCTTGGCTTGCGGAGATGAATTTTTGGTTGATTGAGTTGGCGGGCGTGGTTTTTGTTTTGCGCATCCGGTACAACGGGCAGCTTGACCTGAATTATTTGTAGATGACGGCTTGTTGACGGTTAAATATTTTCGCATTTTATCCAGGCGCTTCTCGCCGATCCCGCGAATGGCCAGCAAATCGTTCACACTTTTAAATGCTCCGTAGGATTTGCGCGTCTGCAAAATTTTGTCGGCCGTGGAAGGGCCGATTCCGGGAACGGTCTGTAACTGAGCCGAGGTAGCGGTGTTGAGGTTTACGGGCTGGGAAGGCGGTTTTTTCTTTGCGACAGCAATGGGCAATAGCAGCACACAAAGAAACGCTGGAACAACTGCCAGGTGCCGTGTCATGCTTTGTATACTACTTTATAATATTACAAGTATCAATAACTTTGTTGGGGGACTATTTAAGTAAGGCGCCTTGCGCGTCGTAGATTTCGAGCTCGCCAAAGAGCCGGGCCTGGTCTTCGATTTGCGAACGATCGCCTACCACTACGATTTGCATGTTCGCGGAATCGAAATATTTTCTCGCGGTTGCCAGCAGATCTTCCGGCGTCAACGCGCGAACCTTATCGCGGTAAGTTTCCAGATAGTCGTTCGGCAGTTCGTTCAACGCTACGGTGGCGAGCTGGCTGAGCAATCCTTCCTGCGTGGCGAGTCCCATGGAAAAAACGCCGCTGAGATAATTTTGCGCGTCTGCGAGTTCGGACACGGGCACGGGAAGCGAGCGGAGCTTGTCCATCTCGTAAAACATTTCCGTAAGGGATGCGCCAACGACATCGTTGCGCACCGCCGCGGAAACGGAAAAGTATCCGTGCTGGCGCAACGCATTCACTCCGCTGCGAGGACTGTAGGTGTAGCCCTTGTCTTCGCGAATGTTCATCACCAGGCGCGAATTAAAAGCACCGCCGTAGAGGCTGTTGGTCAATCCAAGCTTCACCCAATCGGGGTGCTGGCGTGTGATGGACGGACATCCGGCGACAATTTGCGTCTGCACGGCGCCAGGAACATGCACGAGATACACGCGGCGGCCACGCGGATTGGGCGGTGTGGGCGCAGTTTTCGTGTCGGGCTTCTTCCCTGTCCAGCCGCCAAAAACCTTCTCAGCGGTTTTGAGCATGGCGCCTGAATCGAAATCTCCCACCAGAAGCAACAGCGCATTTTCGGGAGTGTAGAAATCGCGATACACGGAAATCAAATTATCGCGGGTGTACGCGGCTACTTGCTGCTCGCTGGCGG
Source organism: uncultured bacterium (assembly GCA_964194235.1). Taxonomy (GTDB): domain Bacteria; phylum Acidobacteriota; class Terriglobia; order Acidiferrales; family UBA7541; genus Acidiferrum. Next base: position 3,064 of record CAXMLS010000256.1, read on the forward strand.
AGACTTGTCCATAGGGATGAGATCCAAACAGAATTTTTCGCAGACGTTCGCCGGCGAGAAAGCCAGGAGAGGTGCGTTCGAGTTTTACTTCTTCCAGCTTCTGGCGGCGTTCGCGCTCAAATTCCGCTTCGGGAAACGATGCTCCACGCGCTAGTTCGTCCACCATGCCGAGAAGCTGTTCGGCAAATTCCGACAGGCCGGCGAAACCGATGGCGCTGGTGTCTTGCCCGGCGCTGGAAGACAAATCGGCTCCAATGCGTCGCAAATCTTCTTCGATCTGGCGACTGGCGCGTTTGGCGGTGCCGGTGCGCACCACGGTGGCGGTCATTTCTGCAAGCGCGGTACCGAGTACGGACGCGGCAGCATTGCCGGAACGGAAAAACAATTCGCCATGAAATTTAGGAATGGAGTGAGCTTCGGCAAGAACGACCTCGAGTCCATTCGAGAGGCGCGCTTTGGTCTGCTTCGGCCAGGTTACGGCGCGTTCCGGGGATAAATTGGGGACACCGTGGGCGATCATCGCATCGGTTGCAGGAGCGCGCGTAACCATCAAGCCGCCTCTTTCGTCGCTACGTTATTCGGTGTGCGAAAAACGATGGCGCGTTTTTGGTTACGCAGATATTTTTTTGCCGCGGCCTGCACCTGTTCGCGTGTAACAGCCAGAAATCCGTCCAGGATGGTGTTAACAAGTTGCGGTTCGTTGTCAAACAACGTGAAGCACGCCAGCAGATGCATCAAGCCGTAGCGCGGCATGTAGCCACCGCGGCCGCCCTCCAGAGTGGAGTAATAATCGGAGCGCCATTTCACTTTTAATTGCTGCAGCTCGTCCTCGCTGATACCGGCAGTCTGGATTTCGCGAATCACCGCGTCGAACGCTTCCAGCGTGCTTTCGCTGGAGTATTCCGGCTTGTGAAGGATGCGCGTGACCATCTGGGTTGGACCGTTGTAACCAAAAATATCGTCAATGCCGCCATCGGCTTCGACGGCAATCTGTTTTTCCAGGACCAGCTCGCGATGCAGGCGACCGGCGCGACCGCCGTGCAACGCCATGTCCAGCAACGTCATGGCACACCATTCACTGGTGCGCCGCGCTGGAATGGGATAGCCAATGGCCATGGCTGGAAGCGTTCCGAATTTTTCCTCTACATTGCCGCGCCGTTCTTCGTTCTGCTCCGGCTCGGCAGGATCGGCAAAAGGCGGTGGCGGCCCGGCGGGAATATCGTCGAAATATTTTTTGGCGAGCGCAATTCCTTCGCGGCCCTGGACGTCGCCAAGAATCAGCAATACCGCGTTATTAGGAACGTAATAAGTCTTGAAGAACGATTGCACGTCGACGAGACTGGCGGCATCGAGATCGGCAAAATCACCATAAAAATTGTGGGAGTTCGCCCAGTTGCGGAAAGCCACAGGCGGCAGATCGAGCCAGGGAAAACCCCCGTAGGGCTGGTTCATGACGTTCACGCGCACTTCTTCTTTCACCACGTCACGCTGATTGCGCAGATTCTCGTCGTCAACTTTCAGAGCGCGCATGCGGTCGGCCTCCAGCCACAGAACGCGTTCGAGGGCGTTGGAAGGAACGGCCTCGTAATAATTCGTGACATCGTAATGAGTCGAGCCGTTCAAAACGCCTCCGCTGGAATTGATGAGTTTGATGTGCTGCATCTTGGGAGCGTTCGCGGAGCCCTGGAACATCATGTGCTCGAAGAGATGCGCGAATCCGCTGCGACCCTGCGGCTCCAAACGAAATCCAATTTTGTAATACACCCCAACGGTGACGACCGGCGCGGTGGAATCCGGCGCGATCACTACTTTCAATCCATTCGACAAGGTAGTGCTTTCGATGGCAATTTGCGGCTGTTTCAAGTTTTTCCTCCAGCGGAATGTGCAGCGACGCGAATATTCTTATTTCCCGGTGCTGCGTTTCGTACAGCAAAATTGGCAGCAAAATCAGCCGATAAGACCAGACTCGCCAGCTTATTCAGCGCACCGTAGGCATCGGCAAATTCGCGCGGCAATGGTTGCATGGCGGCCAGGTGCGCAGCGACGACACGATAATCTCCGCGAGCGAGCGGCCCGGTCCATGCGGCTCGCGGGCCGAGGCGTTCAAAATTCTCGAGCACTTGCCTGGTGAGCTGCAACAATGCGCGAACCGCGGTGCCTCGCTTCATCCCGGTCAGCATCAGCAGGCGAGTTGCGGCTTCCTCGATGGCAAGCACATGTCCCGCGGCCAGAGCGGCGGCAGCGTGATACAACATTTTACTGCCGCCGGCGATTTGCACCGGCAATCCCCCGAGCGCGCGGACAATCTGACGAGCCAGGCGAACCGCGGCAGGATCGCCTTCGATAGCGAATACTTTTCCGTCGAGCGGAGGAATCGCGACGCCGCTGAAAGATTGCAACGGATGCATTGAACCGGTGGCCGCACCGCAATCGCGAAGGGCCTGCAACGCCGAGGAATTCAATGCGCCACTCGTGTGCAGCACTATTTTACCGCGAAGCTCTTCGGCGCCGATGCGAGCCAATTCGCGCGCGACGCGAACGATAGCGTCATCAGGAACGGAAATTAGAATCAAGCGTGCCGATAAAACGATGCGCGAAATGCCGGCGTGGGCTTTTCCGGCGCCCACGGAGCGCACCGCCTTTCGTGCGGTGGCATCACTTTGCGTTACGACGGCGCCGATCTTCCAGCCCAGTTCATGTAAACGCCTGCCAAGGGCGCGCCCTACACGACCAGCTCCGATGATCGACAGACCTCCTCGCATGGCATGATAGGATAACCTGAGGGCTGCTTCCGACACCAATCCATGCATTCGTTTACGCTGGCATTTTTTGGAAGCGTCGCATTTTTCTGGATATTTCACGGCGTGCGAACAGCCTATGGCGCGCTTCAGCTTCCCTGGCTGAAGGATTTTAGTCCTGCTGAAAATTCCGCGGCACCACGAATCTCCCTTTTATTTGCGGCCCGCGATGAAGAAGAAAAACTTCCCGGAGCGCTCGCTACTCTTGCGGCACTGGATTATCCCAATCTTGAAATTATCGGTGTAGATGACCGTTCGCAGGATGCGACCGGTCGGATCGTCGATGAGTTCGCGGCCACGCATGCGCGATTTCGCGCGATTCACGTGAGCGAGCTTCCGGCAGGCTGGTTAGGGAAACCGCACGCTTTACAGCAAGCGTATGAAGTATCGAATGGTGAGTGGCTGCTTTTTACGGATGCGGACGTGCGGTTTAAGCCCGACGTTTTGCGGCGGGCAATTACGCTCGCCAGCGAGCGCAAGCTGGATCACCTGACACTCTTCGGCGACGTGGAGATGGTCGGATTCTGGGAAACGGTGTTGATTAGTTTTTTTGGAATGGCGTTTCAGTTGGCGACGAATCCCAGCGGCATCAGCAATTCAAAATCGCGATCATATATGGGGGTAGGCGCTTTTCAATTGATCAAGCGCTCGGCTTACGAAACCAGCGGAACTCATCGGCGGCTGGCTATGGAAGTTATCGATGATATGAAGCTGGGGAAAATCGTAAAGCAGGCGGGATTTCGCTCAGGCGCGGGAGTGGCGCAGAGTGCGGTAGTGGTGCGATGGCACGCGGGAGTGCGAAATCTAATTCAGGGCGTAACCAAGAATTTTTTTGCGGGATCGGGTTTCAGTGTGCCGGTGGTTGTTCTTTCGATTGTCGCGTTGATGGCTACCAACGTTTTGCCTTTTGCCGGACTGATTTTCGGACATGGGTGGGTGCGACTTTTCGCGGCAATCGCGGTGGTCATTGCGCTTTGCATGCATGCCGGCGTTGACGTTGTGTTCCGGGTGTCGCCGCTTTACTGTTTCACGGTTCCGATTGGCGCGGTGTTATTTGGCTTTATGCTGCTGCGGTCGACGGTGCTTACGCTGAAGCAGGGCGGGATTATCTGGCGTGGCACGTTTTATCCGCTGGAGCAGTTGAAACGCGGCGCGGTCTGAGGACGCTGAAGTTTTTATCTTTCCCGGCTGCGGCGATTTATCCGCTTTGTTCGGCGGCAGCGGGCAATTCGATAGAGATCAACGCCTGTCTCTTATACACAT
>CAXMLS010000257.1:0-3546 GCA_964194235.1 uncultured bacterium
GGTACATAACTTCGCGAACTGAGCCCGATTTTCCATCCGGCTTTCGCAAACAGATCGATGGTTGCGTCTTGAAGGCTGCCTTTTGGGATTCCAAGTTTGAGCCGGTTCATGATCGCGGGCTCCGGCCATAGACGTCATCAGGGATAAACGCGCGTTCGTCGATCACCGAGGCAGTGCCATCGCCCTCCAGTTTGCGGTAGAAACAACTCCGGTAGCCTTTGTGACATACCCCGGGTCCAATCGGCTGCACGCGAATGAGCAGCGTGTCCGCGTCGCAATCGATGCGCACCTCACGAACTTTCAGCAGGTGTCCGCTGGATTCACCCTTCTTCCATAATTTGTTGCGCGACCGGCTAAAGAACACTACTTCCCGCGTCGATTCCGTTGCGGCCAACGCTTCCGCGTTCATAAACCCTAGCATCAACACCTCGTTGGTAGCGTCGTCCTGGACAATAGCCGGAACCAGACCGTTAGATTTTTCGAATGCGATTTTCACCATGCCGCCTTTCTGAAACCGGTGCCGAAAATAAAAAACCCGCCGAGGCTTTGCATGCCGGCGGGCCGATAAGAGCTTTGTGCTTAGTTTAGCGAATCGCTATGCACACCCTATCAGACGCGGCATTTGGCCGTGATGGCGATGATGCCGATGCGTCTGGGTTGCGAGTGCGATGTTCATTGAGAAAAGCCACAATAAGGAAATTTGGCGCGCGTGTCAACCGGACTTTTTATCATTTGCGGCCAATGAAACGAGAAAGCGGTACAGTGAATCAAATACCCAGGGTACCCAGAAGCTGTATGGAGGATTTATGGAAGAGAAGATACGCAAGAACGAAAGCGACTGGAAGAAAGAGCTAACGCAAAATCAATTTTATGTCACCCGCCAGAAGGGAACCGAGCCGCCTTTTTCGGGAGAATACGCAGACACCAAAGATCCCGGCACATACAATTGCGTGTGTTGCGGACAGCCCCTATTCGCGTCCGATACGAAGTATCACTCAAATTCCGGTTGGCCCAGTTTTTATTCACCGGTCGACCAGAAAGCGGTGGAGACGGAAACTGATGGCAGTCACGGCATGTCCCGGACAGAAGTGAAATGCAGCCGATGCGAGGCGCATCTCGGGCATGTATTCGAGGACGGGCCGAAACCAACAGGCCTTCGTTATTGCATAAACTCTGCGGCGTTGAAGCTTGACGCCAAATAAAAAAGAGCCGTGAACACCGCGGCTCTAATCTTTTCGATCGTGACATAGGCAGCTAGCTCATACAGTTACAAATTTACGCGGAGCAGCCCACGCAAGACACCATTTCAGCAACCGGGTCGCGCTCCCAGACGCCGAGCAGCAGCACCTTGGTGCCTGTGGGATATTTGAAAATATAAAATATGCTTTCGGATCCCTCAATCTCAAAGAATCCTGGCCGACGCGGGTCCGGCCGCGACGGGGCGTCTTGATTAAGTAATATACGCAATTCGGCGATCTGCTCCCGGGAATGATGGCGCAGGTCTTCCACAAGGGGCGGTCGTTTTGTTATGGTGATCATATGTTTGTCCGCCAATTCAGCTTACAGTTGCCACTCACTTATAAGACGTAAAAAGTCCGGGAATGTTTCATGAGCCACAACATTCTGGAGATTATTTCTGACGCGGTAACAACCCGGGTTCCGGGACTAAATTGACAGAACTCGCTCGTTTTTAGTTAGATGCAGCGAAATCGTGCGGAGATAGATTACGTTAAGTCCAATTCACTACATTGAACGTAATAAATAGCGCGTTACTATCATTAGTGGTACTTGCGCGGGCAGGGTTTCCCTCCTATAGTGCGCCCAATCAACGCTCCAAGACAGGATCCAACGGTGACAAAAAGCACAGCCAAAAGTAGCGCTAAACAAGAAAAGGCCAACTTCGCCAGGGATCGTCGCCGAAAACATCATCACTGGCTGGTAACGGTTTTCTATGCCGACGGTGAGAAGTTTGGCCGCGTGTACACCGACAAGGAAAAAGCGACGCGTTTTGCCGACCGCCAAAAGCGTTCGCCTGTGGTGAAGTCGGCGCGCATAACGCAAGTATCGTAAGCCATCAAGCCGTGGCCTGGCGGATCTTACCGCAATGTAAATACTCCGATAGTGCTAGGCTTGCCGGGAAACGACCCAGCCGTAGCGAAAATGGAAGCTAGGATAACGGGAACACTTGTGAGCGCTTGGCTGGCCGTGTTATATAAAGAAGAGTACTTGAGCGGCCTTAGTATAGTGGTAGTACGGAACCTTGCCAAGGTTCAGGTGTCGGTTCGATTCCGATAGGCCGCTCCATAAATCCAAAAAGTTTTTACAAACAGATTTGTGAGCGTCGGAACGCGACAGAATACCCCTCGCTCTTCTTGTTCTGAACCCAATTCAACAGTTTCTAGGCGTCAGAATTCGTACCTTAGCGCGAACTGCATTACGCGCGGTTGCGTCAACAGGCCGGTGTACGCGCCAAAGCTCGACGGCGACTGCGTCAGCGACGTTAGCAGCGACGCACCCACGCCCTGCGCATTAAACCGCGTCAGGTTTGGTACGTTAAACACTTCCCACCGGAATTGAATCGAATGGCCTTCCCATGGCAATTGCCATCTCTTTCCCAGGCTCATATCCCAACTCGCGAAACCATCGCCGCGCAACACGTTCCGTGTACCTACCTGTCCTGGCAGTGGCAACGTGAACTCCGTTTGAGCTAATGCCGGATCTGCAAACACGCTCACGCTTCCGTTTCTCTTGAATACCCCAGTCCTTGGCCTCGCCGTCATCTCCGCGATGGCTGTCAGGAACCAGTTCGTCGGCCAGCGCTGCCCGCCGTCCACGCTGAATGGAAATCCGCTGGTCCAGCGTGCAAGTCCGGTGAGCTGCCACCCGCCGAGAACCGCGTCCAGCGCTCCTCCCGCGTCGTGCCCGAAGGCTCGGCCTTTGCCGAACGGCAGGTCGATGATCCAGTTCGCGTTCACTTGCTGAGTAACGTCAAAATCGGATACCGCCCGCGCCAGATTTGGCGAGAAATCATTTGCCAGCCGGCTTCCCACCAGGCCGATATTCTGGTAGCCGTACACGGAAAAGCCCACGCGCGCCGCCGCCGAAGTGATGTCAATCGACTTCGAGTACGTGTAGTTAACGTCGAATTGCACTCCTTGCCTGAACTGCTTGCGAACGCTCGCTTGCAGCGCGTGATAGCTGGAATTCCCAATCGAGCTCCACCCGTACGTGGAAATCGCCTGGTTATTTAAGAACTGCCCGGAACCATTCCCGAGGAGTCCCGGCGGCCCATTGAAAAAATACGGCTTGGCGGAGCCGCTATTGTCCCCCAACCCCCCATACAGATCGATATCTGCGATTCCAACGATCTCATCGCCGATCACCGACAGCGCCGGGTTGTAATACAGATCGAATACCGATTGCAGCAAGCCATCCGTCGTGTTGGTGGTCGTGGGATTGAATCCTGTAAAGAGATCCTGATACTGGGTTGCGCCAGGCCGCAAAGCGGGCAACATATCCACCCAATATCTGTCTCTTATACACATC
>CAXMLS010000258.1:0-4837 GCA_964194235.1 uncultured bacterium
ACCTATGGTTGCTTATCCTTTAATAGGCCGTCCTAAGTCCGCTTCTGGTGATAGTCAAGCCCATTTGTCTTTTTTGCTGAGACTTCCGACAACTGGCCAGCGGACCAGATTTGCCAAGCAGCGGACGGCAGAAGCATCAACCGTCCAGCCCGCACGCGAACGCTGAACAAAGTCTGCAGCCGCAACTGTCCGCGGCAGGTTAGGTGGAAAAGTGCCAAGTTCACGGCGGTTGGACTACCGACGGCGAAGCTGGTGCGAGCCCGGGGGCTAGCGCACAGGAGCGGCACCTCGTGCCCGACCGCACCTAATTGGCAAGGCACTTGCGGGTTAGTGAAGCGGGCGCTAACCCGCCGAGGCCTTGCGTCACCCCATCAGCTTCCGGAACTCCTCGAAGAGATAGATGCTGTCGTGCGGGCCCGCCGACGCCTCCGGGTGGTACTGCACGCTGAAGATCGGCCAGCGCCGGTGACGCATGCCTTCAAGCGTGCCGTCGTTGAGGTTGACGTGCGTCGGCTCCAGCTCGGGCGGCAGCGTCTCGGCCCGTACGGCAAAGCCGTGATTCTGGGTCGTAATTTCGACCCTTTCGGTGCGTTTATTGAGCACCGGTTGATTGGCTCCGCGATGGCCGAACTTTAGCTTGAACGTCTCGCCGCCCAGAGCCAGGCCGAGCAATTGATGGCCCAGGCAGATGCCGAAAATCGGCTTCTTGCCGGCGAGGTTGCGGAGCGTGTCGATTGCGTAGGTCAGAGGAGCCGGGTCGCCGGGACCGTTCGAGAGGAAAATGCCGTCCGGTTCGTGGGCCAGCACCTGCTGCGCGGTGGCGGTCCCCGGCAGCACGGTGACGCGGCAGCCGACCTGCGTCAAGCAACGGAGGATGTTCCACTTCATGCCGAAATCGAGTGCGACGACGTGGTGTGCCGCCGGCCGCGCCGGCAAGTAGGTGACGAGCGGGCTGATGAAGCCTTCATGCCACTCGAAGGCCCGCTCGGGCAGCACTTCACGGACGAGGTCGCGGCCGACGATGTTCGGACTGGTTCGGGCCTTCTGGAGCAGCGCGGCATCGTCGAGGTCGGTCGTGGACAGGACGCCGGTCATGGTGCCGCGCACACGCAACCGGCGCACGAGTGCCCGGGTATCGATCCCCTCGAGTCCGATGACACGGTTCTCGGTCAGGTAATCGTCGAGGCTGCCCTGCGAGCGGTAGTTGCTCGGAACCCGTGCCAACTCGCGGACGACGAAGCCCTCGACCTGCGGTCGGTGTGATTCGGCGTCCTGGGTGTTGACGCCGTAGTTGCCGATGAGCGGATAGGTCATGGCGACGATCTGCCCCTTGTAGGACGGATCGGTCAGCACTTCCTGGTAGCCGGTCATGCTCGTGTTGAACACGACCTCGCCAAAGGTCTCGCCGGCGGCCCCGAAGGCTCGCCCGGTGTAGACCGTACCATCTTCCAGGGCAAGTTTTGCCACGATAGTCATGCTTCACCACAAGCGCGCGAAATCGAACAGCAGTCCGCCCGGACGATGCACGGCGCACAGGAATGGGCCGGCGCTGCTCGTCCCTGCTACTGTTGTATGCGTGGGCCCCTTATGGTGAAAGGTCGTTGCCACGCCGGGTCATTTCCGCCGGTAGGAGAGAGAGAACTCCTCGAAGTGCAGCTGCTTTTGGCCGTTGTTAGCGTCGGCGAAGAACTGTTCCAGCAGGTTGCACAGCAAGGTGGAATCAACGTGATAGAAATTGTGTTTGCCGTCGCGGCGGAAACCAACCAGGCCGGTCATACGCATCAGCGTCAGGTGATGGCTGACGGCCGGCTGGGACTGCCGGAGCATCGCGCACAGGGCGGAGACGTGCATCTCGTCTTCCTGCGCCAAGGCCAGCAGGATTTTCAAGCGGGATTTGTCCGCCATCAGCTTGAAGACGTCGCTCATGCGAGCGATCGTGGCGTCCGGCACCCGAACCAGCGACGCCGGCATGGATTTCGATTCTTTGTTGCCCCGTGACCGCGTGGCCACCGCCGTTGTAGTACTCAAGATCGATCCCTCCCAAGATGGCCGCTACGAAGTCGGCGTGGGCCCAGCTTGGCACCGCGCCTCACTCGGTCGCTGAGCGAGGATTCCCCCACCGTTCGCAGCCAGCCGTGTACGCTGGAACCGAAACCGGACCTGACCGCCTGGCCAGTCCTCAAAACGCTACAGCACCCCTGAACAGCGAAAAAAGGCAGGAAGCGCCCCGGCAGCACAGACCTGCAGTTACCCTCCGCCGAGATGGGGATTCCCTAGTCTCATACACCCCGATCAGAGCCCGGGCAATACCTTCCTTCTAAGAGTCAGGATTGCAGAATAACCTTTTCGCAGGCAGCGTCAAATGTTTTTTTGTGGATTTCTTCATCTACTGCGCGCCGCGCGTTAAACCGTACTGTTGCAGCGTGGACAGGACCCGTTCCTCGCCCGCGCCATCGAGCGCGCAGAGAGGCAAACGCAGTTCCCCGGGTGCCCGGCCAAGGAGCTGCATTGCCGCCTTGATCGGGATCGGATTGGTAGCCACACCGAGCATGTCGCGGCAGAGCGGGAAGAGTCGGCGATGCCATTCCTGAGCCTCGGACAGCCGGCCAGCCTCGAAGGCAGTGATGAGCGCTTTCATGTCGCGCGGCACAATGTTGCCCACCACGGAGACGACACCCTGGCCCCCGATACTGAGTAGCGGCAACGTCAGGCTGTCATCCCCGCTCAGGATCGTCAGATTGCACAGGGCGGCAACCTGCGACGCCTGGTCCATGGAGCCGGTTGCTTCCTTGATGCCGACGATGGTGGGAATCTCGGCCAGGCGCGCAATCGTTTCGGGCAGGATGTTCGAGCCGGTCCGGCCGGGGATGTTGTAGAGGATGATCGGCAGGTCCACGGCCTCGGCCACAGCGGCGAAGTGGCGATAGTAGCCTTCCTGCGTCGGCTTGTTGTAATACGGCGTTACCGAAAGAATTCCGTCCGCGCCCAGTTTTGCTATCGCGCCGACAAACTCCATCACCTCCGCCGTATTGTAACCGCCCGCCCCGGCCAGCACCGGAAGTCGTCCGCCACATTCTTGGATGGTAATCTCCACCACGCGCAAATGTTCTTCGCGCGTTAATGCAGGACTTTCTCCGGTGGTCCCGCACGGAACCAGAAAATGTACCCCGGCATCGATCTGTCGACGGACCAGGGACCTGAGCGTCTTTTCATCCAGAGATCGGTCCCGGCAAAATGGCGTTACCAGCGCTGTACCGCATCCAGTGAACTGCATCTCGTCCTCCGTCTGCAAAAATTCATGTCACCCAAGATCCGCGACGATGTCGCGAAATTCAAAAAATCCTTTCTTCCCTGTCAGCCATCGTGCCGCGCGCAGCGCGCCACGCGCGAATCCCTCACGACCGCGTGCCGTGTGCCGAATCGTGATCGTGTCCGCGGTAGAATCAAAACCGATTTCGTGCGTGCCGGGATGCGCTCCCGCGCGGTTAGCGCTAAGACTTACCTGACGTTTGTAGCCGTTTCTACGCAAATCCTCGGCGAGTGCCACGAGTGTTCCCGATGGCGCGTCCAACTTCGCGGCATGATGGATCTCCCAGCCCCAGGCTTCGTATTCTGCTTGTACTGCAAACCGCCTCGCGGCCTCCGCCACAACTTGCCGGAACAAGTTTAATCCGACGGAAAAATTCGGCCCCCAAACAAATCCGGTCCCGTTTCGCTCCACCACTTCGCGAACATCGGGTAGGTCGGAAAACCAGCCCGTGGTTCCCGTCACCGTATTCATGCCCAATGCGGCCAGCCGCCGCAGATTATCCGGCGCGGCGACCGGCGTGGAAAATTCAATCGCCACATTCGTTCCTCTCAAGGATTGGCGGGACAGTCCTTCACCGTTTTCATTGTTGCCGCTGGCAAACTTTGCGCAGACTTCGAATCCATATTCGGGAGCCAGTCGTTCGACCAAGCGTCCCATTTTTCCGTAGCCGACGATGGCAATTCCCGCCATTTCAATCTCCGTGCCCTTTAGAAATGAGCTCTGAGGCCATCCGCACATAAATCTCAACCGCATCCATCAACTCCTTTTTCGGTATGCGTTCTTCTGCCGTGTGCGCCATGTGAATGCTTCCCGGCCCAATCAGGAAAGGTCTTCCCCAGCTGCCCGCAAAGCTGGGAATATCCGTGGTGAAAGAAACTACCGTCGTGGGAATGCCGAGAAAGGGCTCTAAACGCACAGCCGGGGTGCGAAACATTTCTCGCGCTTCCGCACGCCCGGCGATCGCTGTGCCGAGTGCATCTTGAATCGGCAACGCGCTTCCTACCAGGCGAAACATGATTTCGGCATGCGCGTAATCGGCAATTACGTTGGGTGCGCGACCACCAGCGATGGTTCCGATATTGAGGGTAGTGGGTCCAAACAACTCATTTTCCGGCAAGGACATTGCGCGAACGTCATGCAACACATCCAGCAGCGTCTCGATTGCGGAATGCCCCAACTCCGGGTATGCAGAGTGGGCCAGCTTTCCTCTCGCAGTGATCTCATACCGCAGCGCGCCCTTCGAACCCAGCGCGATCTTGTTCTCCGTGGGCTCTCCATTGATCAGATGGCGAGATCCGCAGGGATTCTTCGCCGCGGCCAGGGCGCCGGCACTGTTGCGCTCTTCTCCCACGACAAACAGCAAGCCGAAATTCCTAGTACCTGCCGCTAACAGTTTCTCCGCCGCCACAATCATGGCAGCGATAATCCCCTTGGCATCGCACGCTCCGCGCCCCCAAATGAATTCGTCATCTTCCATCGACGCAAAAAACGGCGGCACGGTATCCATACTGTCTCTTATACACATCT
>CAXMLS010000259.1:0-1760 GCA_964194235.1 uncultured bacterium
GGGTCGGGTGGCGTGCTCCTGTTCCCGGATTCAGTGAGTGGCGGCAAGCATTTGCTGACGCAGGTGGGCAAGACTGGTCGGATTTACATCCTGGATCAGGACAACTTGGGCGGGTACAACCCGAAGAACACATCGGACCCTGGAGAAAAAGCCTTTGTTAAAGGCCTCTGGGGAATGCCTGCCTATTGGAATGGTAATCTCTATGTGTGGAGCACTGGCGATAGCTTGAAAGCGTTTCCGATTAGCAACGGAATTCTTTCATCTACCTTTACGTCCACATCTAGCGAATCGGCCGGCACATATTCACCGACGCCGATCGTCTCTGCTAATGGAACCACGAACGGGATCGTGTGGAGCCTCAAGACCGACAACTATAGCTCGCAGGGACGCGAAATTTTGTACGCCCATGATGCGACAAATGTCTCAAAGTTGCTCTATTCCAGCGAGACAAAGGTATCTCGCGATAATCCAGGCAATTCCGTTAAATTCATCGTCCCAACAGTCATTAACGGTAAAGTGTACGCTGGCTCCGAATCTCAGGTGAGTGTCTTCGGCTTGTTGAATGGAGCAACGCAAGCAGCGACACCGGTCATTAGTCCGGTAAGTCAATCGTTCAAACCATCTCTAAACGTGACCATTACGGAATCTATGATTGGTGCATCGGTTTACTACACTACCGACGGCTCTCAGCCCTCGACCGCCTCAACCTTTTACAGCGGCCCCTTCAGCGTGACGACGACTACCACGGTCAACGCCGTCGCCGCGGGAGTCGGTTTGTTGCAAAGTCCGACTGCTACCGCGACCTACACCCTACTGACACAGACGGCTATGCCCACTTTCAATCCGACTCCTGGCTCCTATACAACGGTGCAGTTGGTGGCCATCTCCTCGTCCACTGCAGGCGCAAATATCTACTTCACTACGGATGGTTCGACGCCGACCACCAGCTCGACTCTTTACAGCGGCCCGGTTTCCGTGGGCGTGACGGAAACGCTCAACGCCATCGCCATCGCGCCGAGTCTGAGCAATAGCCCGGTTGCCAGCGGTCTTTATACGATTGACCTCGGTGGAGTCAGCTCCATCAACTTCGGCACCGGTTTCGCTACAGGTGGCATGGTGTTCAACGGTAACGCGAAGCTGAATGGCACGGCTCTACGGATCACGGACGGTGGCGGCACGGAAGCGTCTGGCGCCTGGTACAACGTCCCGACAAACATTCAAAATTTCACTTCGGACTTCAGCTTTCTGATCACGCCCGGTTCGAGTCCAACCGCCGATGGCTTCACGTTCACCATACAAGCCAACAACACGTCTGCCGTGGGTCCTAGTGGAGGAGGTTTAGGATATGGTCCAGATACGCCTCTAGGAACCGCGCCCGGGATTCCCCACAGCGTCGCGATTAAATTCGATCTCTACAGCAACTTCGGCGAAGGAGTGAACTCATCGACAGGTCTCTATGTCAATGGTGCCTCTCCTACCACTCCGTTCGTCGATCTTACCAATACCGGCATTGATCTCCACAGCAGTCACCAGTTCAACGTGCACATGACTTACGACGGCACAAATCTCACGATGAAGATTACCGATGCCACGACGAGCATCTCGTTCACGCAAACCTGGCCCATCAATATTCCAAGCACAGTGGGCGGAAACACGGCGTACGTCGGCTTCACTGGCGGTACGGGACTTCTCACCGCCATCCAGGACATTCTGAGCTGGACCTACCTCGCCAATGGCACCATGCCGACGCTCAAATCGAT
>CAXMLS010000260.1:0-2944 GCA_964194235.1 uncultured bacterium
AGATGTGTATAAGAGACAGCGGTTAGGGACGTAGGTGACCACTGGTCTGGAAGTTGGGCGATGCCCAGCCCGGTGGGGCCCGAAAACACCACAGTTTGCCTCTGTGAACCCAAGTTCATGCCAGAGATTTGAATTTGATCCCCGGGAGCCCCGAGCGGCGGGGTGATGGAGGTGATCATAGGGCCTACCGCCACGACTCCGACAATCGTAGCTTCTGCCACGACCGATTTTGAGGGGTCTCCGACGCTGGTAGCCGTGACAGAAACAACATTCGGAGAAGGAACAATAGCTGGGGCGGTGTACAGGCCTGAAGAATCAATTGTTCCCGCAACGGCGGAACCGCCCGGCGCGCCATTCACTTTCCAGGAAACGGCGGAATTGAATGATCCAGATCCATGCACGGTTGCTGTGAATTGTTGAGTTTGGCCCGTTGTGATCTGCGCGGTCGTAGGAGAAATGGATACCGAAGCAATCGTAGGCGATGGCGGCGGAGGCGATAACGGAGGAAGTTGTGAATTGCCGCCCCCGCCGCAACTGATTAGCGAGCAAAGCGAAATGGCCACCAGAAAAAAGGGTAGAAAGCAGAGTTTCATGCATGGGCGGCTCTGGGACATCGCATTCACATCCATCTTTAGAAAGCCTGAAGAAATTGGCATCTTCGATCTAGCAGGGCGGGCAGAAGTGTACGTTTGTCAATCAAATACGTCAACAAGATGTAAAAAATTTAAACGAGCTCAGTTTCCGTTGAGGAATGGAGCGAGACAGCGCGCAAACTGAGATTTGAATTACTTCCGTGACAATTCGGCACGGCACTATCGGAAGCTGATCCGCGATTAGAGCTGCTGGGTGTTGAGAACTTTTTCGGCGAAATCCTTTGCTCCGGGTTTGCCGGCCAAGATCATTTCCGCCCATTCGGCTCCGCCTTTGGAGAAGCGGACGGCTTCGCTGGTGAGCGATTCCGGGCCGCCGGAATCGTTGTGGCCGAAATAAATACGGTCCATGGGATGCGCGGCGGCGATGCGGTTTTTGGTGTACTGGCCGGGCGTGGCCATGAACATGGGATGGCCGCGGCGATAGAGGCGCACTTCCACCGGATCGACGTTGAATTCGGGCAGTAGTTTCTGAAAATCGGAAAGCACGCGGGAAGCAAGCGCTTTGCAATCGTCTTCCTGCAGCAGCGTGGAGCGCTGGCTTTCGCGCAGCGGAGTATAGAACGAGAGAATGTTATTTTTCTGGTGGTAGCCGGGATTGTTGCGCACGGTCCAGTCCGCGACGATGAAATCGGTGAAGGAATTTCCCGGACACCAGGTATCGTAGCCGCGATTGTATACGGGCTTATCGAAAATGACGTTTACGACCGGGTAAGGCGCGTAGCGGGTGCGGTGCATGGCGGTTTTTTGCTCGTCGGGCAGGCCGGTAACGAGGCGGGAAGTGATGTACTTTGCAGTGCACATGATCACCGCGCGAGCGGAGACGGTGATTAATTGGCCGGCGTGGAAATAGGTTACGCGCACGCCGTCTTTATCGGGGACCACCGCGACGACGGTGGCCTCGCCGAGCATGCGATCTTTGTATTGCGGCTGCAGAACTTCGACGAGTTTGTGGGTGATGCAACCGAGGCCGCCAGGAAGAATGACGCGCTGGCTATCGTCGCCATTCGCCAAGCCCTGTAACGCAACGAGGCCGACAAACGCGGAAGTGTCTGCTGCTGCGGCGCCCCAATTGGAAGGGCCGTAGCCGTCAAACCATTGCTGAATTTCCGGGGCGTAACCAACGGTGAAATTGGTGAGCGGTTGCGCGTCAAGTTCGGCGATGCGCTGGCGGATATTTATTTTCTTCATTTCGTCGCGAAACTTTCGGAAGCTTTCGCGGACTTCTTTGGGATAGGGCAGTTGGTCCAGGCCGGTGTTCCAGGTATCGGCAACGAAGGTTTTGTTGACGATGGTGGGATCGGGATTGTTTACAGGCGGAAGCTTGAGGCCCATTTCTCCGGCGAGTTGATCGCCGAAATCGCCTTTGAACGCGTAAGCCGAACCGGTCGCGAAGGGTTGCCCGTCGTATTCTTCCTGATATGCGTTGCCGCCGAAGTGATCTTCCTTTTCGAGCAGCAGCCAATCTTTCCCGCGAAGAAAATACGCGGCGGAAAGTCCTGCGACACCGCCGCCAATGATCACAATGTCGGCCTTGCGCGTGGCGTCGGGGCGCTGGAACTGATGGCCATCGCGCACCTGATGGCAAACTTCGAAATGCTCACCTTCCACACGTGGCGCAGAGGATTTGCCTTCGGGCGCGGCCAGAAGCGTTGCGTCGATGGGGCAACCAGCGGCAACCGAACCGGCGACTACATATTTGATGAAGCTACGGCGAGAGTGCGACATTAGATTCCCCCTGAAGGTACAAGAGTTTTTCTTTGCGCACGGGTGCGCAAACGAAACCAGATAACGATCAAAACCACAGAAACGGTAAAAATCAGCGTGGAGATGGCGTTAATCTCCGGGGTGATGCCGCGGCGCAAGCGGCCCCAGATTTCCAGGGGGAGAGTATTGTCACGGCCGATCAGAAAAAAGGTAACGGCGATTTCGTCCATAGACAACGTGAAGATAAGCAGGCCCGCGGCGATCAGAGAAAGTTTTAAATTTGGCAGCGTTACGCGGAGGAAAGTCTGAAAAGGAGTGGCACCTAAATCGAGCGAGGCTTCTTCCTGCGCGCGATCCAGTTTCTGCAGTCCGGCGAACAGTTCGGTGGTGGCGACGGAGATGAGCGCGGTGCCATGACCCAGAAAAACGGTGAACAGGCTGAGATGTAAACCGGCGTAGACGGCAAACATCAGGAGGGAGAGTCCGGTGATGATGCCGGGCAAAATCAGCGGCAGCAAAACCAGGCGGCGGAAGAGAGATTTGCCGGGGAAACTTGCGCGGTCCAAGGCGAGAGCTGCAAGTAAACC
>CAXMLS010000261.1:0-2572 GCA_964194235.1 uncultured bacterium
GCCGCAAGGCCATGCTCGAGGACATCGCTACGCTCACGGGCGGAAAAGCGATTACCGAGGACCTGGGTCTTAAGCTGGAAAACGTTAAGCTTGAAGATCTCGGCCGCGCGAAGAAAATCACCATCGACAAGGACAACACCACCATCGTGGAAGGCTATGGCAAGTCCGGCGACATCGAAGGACGCGTCAAGCAGATCCGCTCGCAGGTGGAGAACACGACCTCCGACTACGACAAGGAAAAGCTGCAGGAACGCCTTGCCAAGCTGGTCGGCGGAGTAGCGGTTATCAAGGTGGGCGCGGCAACCGAAACCGAGCTGAAGGAAAAGAAAGCTCGCGTTGAGGATGCCATGCATGCGACCCGCGCAGCCGTCGAGGAAGGCATTGTTCCCGGCGGAGGCACGGCGCTGCTGCGCTGCATCTCGGCCATCGATAAGCTGAAGCTCCATGATGACGAAGCGGTTGGCGTCGGCATCGTGAAGCGCGCTCTCGAAGAACCAGCCCGCCAGATCGCGCATAACGCCGGAGCTGAAGGCGCTGTGGTGATCGGCAAGGTCCGCGAGTCCAAGGAAGAGAACTACGGCTTCAACGCGGAAACCGGCGAGTACGGCGACATGGTCAAGATGGGTGTAATCGACCCAGCCAAAGTCACCCGTCTCGCGTTGCAGAACGCGGCCTCCATTGCCGGCCTGATGCTCACGACGGAAGCCCTCGTCGCGGAGATCAAGGACGACGAGAAGAAGTCGGCTGCAGCCGGCGGCGGCCAAGGCGGCCCCGGCGGTATGGGCGGCATGTACTAAAAGAACGTCTACAACCGATGTGCGGGAGAGGCGCTCCGGGAAACCGGGGCGCCTTTTCTTTATTTAGCGCGAAGAATTGTCGCTGCAAGAAATAGCGGCGTGGTGGTGGCTGTCGGTCTTAATTCAGGGAAGACCACCTTTACGGGGTCAGTTGCTACTTGATTCTTGTCTCTTCCCTGCGTGGAACAACTTTTGGTGGAATTTTCTTCTTGGGCTTTTTGATTTCGCGTTTACCTGCATCTTTGTTTCCCATGCTGCCATAGTGCCACAGCCGCAAGAGGATGCAATAGGGTAAGAATCCAATCTCGCCGGTACACAAATTCGACACACAAATTCGACCGGCTTGCTCCGGTGGGGTTGGTCTGCTAATGTCTCTCTGCCTCAGGGCGTCCACAGGAGCGATTTATCATGTCAGGTGTATTGCAACGGCTGTTGCCCCGTGAAGAGGGCTTTTACGACCTGTTCGTCAAGCAGGCGGATAATATCCATGTTGGGGCCAAGGCGCTCCTGGAGATGCTTTCGCACTATACCGGCGTGCCCGAACAGGTACAGAGCATCAAGGCCATCGAGCACCACGGCGACGACATTACTCACAGCCTTTTAACCAAGCTGAACCAGACCTTCATTACCCCGTTTGATCGCGAAGACATTCATGAACTGGGCAGCCAGCTGGACGATGTGATTGACCTGATTGACGCAGCCGCCAGCCGCTTCGTGCTGTATCGCGTGGATGTGGTGCGTGCCGGAACCATCGACCTGGTGAAGGTGCTGGTGTCGACCACCGGAGAAGTAGCGGAGGCCGTGCGCGCGCTGGAAACTCCCGAAAAAGCCCTGAAACGCTGCATCGAAATCAATCGCTATGAAAACGAAAGCGACCGCCTCTGCCGCACGCTCATCGCGCAGCTGTTTGATGAAGAGCGAGACCCGGTGCAGATCATCAAGTGGAAGGAAATTTTCGAAGTCATCGAGACCGCTGTCGACAAATGCGAAGACGTCGCCAACGTGATCGAAGGCGTGATCCTCAAAAGCGCGTAACCCACCGATGCCACCTCTAAAATTGCGCAGTCACGACGTAAAGTCGCGCCCCGCCATGCTGCTGGCATACGGGATAATCGTAACTCTCGTCGAAAAATTCTTTAGCACATGCACTCCCCTGATTGCGTTTGCTCACTGTTTCCAGAGAAAAGTTCTGCCGCTGGCCGTTTTTGATTCGAACGTTTATGTTATTCGAATGGTAAATAACTAAAGTAATACTTTAATTGTCGGACTGCCGACATTTTCATTTAAATGGATGGGTTTGTGCCACTTACGAATCGGACGGCCATGACCGCTGAAAATTCGCACTTACCCGCGACCTCGCATTGCAGTCTTACCCGGTTTGCGGGGTATGACGTCGTTGTGAATCGTCTGCTAGTTACCGGTTGTGACGTCGTTGCGGGTCGCGCCAGTGGATAGCTTCCAGCTGCTGCTGACCGTCGTAGGTCTCACCTTGATTTTCGAATTTTCCAACGGCTGGCATGACGCCGCAAACTCCATTGCAACGGTCGTCTCGACCCGCGTGCTGACCCCTTTCCGCGCGGTAGCCTGGGCCGCTTTCTGGAATTTTGTGGCGGCCTTTGTGTTTGGTACCGCCGTAGCGAAAACCATCGGCAAGGGCATGGTCCACATTGAAATGGTGGACGAAAAGGTGCTCCTCGCCGGCCTGCTCGGTGCCATCTCGTGGAACTTCCTCACGTTAATCCTGGGACTGCCGACCAGTTCGTCGCACGCCCTGA
>CAXMLS010000262.1:0-1797 GCA_964194235.1 uncultured bacterium
CTGATTTTGTGACGCTAAATTCCATCGCTTGATAGTCCTCGCGTGCCGTACCGGGTGCGGACATGGCGTGCCTCGCTCAGTTGTACCGCTGCGGTACTGTACCCGGTTTGGGGAGAAGTATAAAGCGCAATAGGGTTACGAACGCTGTGGAAATGGGTGGCACTGAGGATTTAGTGGGAGTGGGATAGGAAACGACTAATCACTATCGGAGGTTTTTATTTTGAATAAGGAAACATAAAGATTGTTGTGGTGATGAGTGTTGTGGATTGGTGGAAAACACGTGAAGCGGTTGTGGTGGTTAGGAGATAAAGAGAAGTTTGCGCGGTGGCGAAATGTGGGAATGTCGGAAAAGTATGGTGGGTGGGAAGGCTTGTGTGGGGTGATTTGGTGTTTTCCGGTTTTGGTACACAGAATACTCACGGGTTTGGAAGGGGTTGTTCACAGGGTGGATCGGAGTGACAAAATTTACGAGAGAAAAAAGGAGGTTGAATAACATTTTTTTGGCGAGGTAAAACTGACACTAAGAAAATTGTTACGTGAATTACACGCGATTAAAAGAAATCAAGGTCAGGACCTGGAGCCCCCTCCGTGTTTTGACTGAACTTATTGGAGGGCATCGATGAGGCGGGTGATGGTGCGGTTCAGGTCTTTGTCGGAGCGGCGAAGCTCTTCAATTTTGTGGATGGAATGGAGAACAGTGGTGTGATGTTTGCCGCCAAATTGACGACCGATTTCGGGAAGCGAGGCAGTGGTCAACTGCTTGACGATGTACATGGCCACCTGGCGCGGGAAAGCGATGGCGCGGGTGTTGCTGCGAACTTTCAGGTCCTGCTCACGCAGATTGAAATGCTCGCTGACGCGTTTTTGAATAAGGTCGATAGTGACGCGCTTTTCCTGCGAGGCGATGATATTGCGCAGCACCTGCTGCGCAGTAGATAGAGAAATAGTGGCGCCGGTGAGCGAAGCGTAGGCCATCAGCCGGGTGAGTGCCCCTTCCAATTCGCGGACATTGGACTTGATGGCGCGCGCAATGTATTCGGCGACGTCATCGGGCAGCGGGAAGCGATCGTTCTCAGCTTTTTTCTGTAGGATGGCGATCTTGGTTTCTAGATCCGGCGGTTGAATATCGGCGATCAAACCCCATTCAAAACGCGAACGCAGTCTCTCTTCGATGGAGTTGATGTCCTTCGGCAGGCAATCGGAAGAGATCACGATCTGCTTTTGCTGTTCGTACAGGGCGTTGAAGGTATGAAAGAACTCTTCCTGAGTGCGCTCCTTGCCGGCGATGAATTGAATGTCGTCGACCAGCAACACATCCACGGTGTGAAAGCGGTCGCGGAAACTGATCATGCGATCGAAGCGGATAGAATTAATGACTTCGATGGTGAACTTTTCCGCGCTGACGTAGCTCAGGCGCATGGCGGGATTGCGCTTCTTGATGGTGTGACCGATGGCATGCATCAAATGGGTCTTGCCCATGCCGACTCCGCCATAGAGGAACAGCGGGTTATAGGACTTGGAGGGCTGCTCGGCGACGGCGCGCGATGCGGCGTGCGCGAACTCATTGGATTTGCCGACCACGAAACTGTCGAAAGTGTAACGCGGGTTCAGTTGATGGTCGCTGCTTTCGAAGTCGAGCTTGGCCTGCTTCACGCTGGAGACCACCGGAGCGGCGGGCACGGGCTCGTCTTCCGAGCACAGGTATTGCACCTTCATATTGGGCGTGCCGATCTCGTGGAAGACAGCTTTAACGATCTCGCCGTAGGTGCGGGTTAGAACCTGGCGAAAAACGGTGCT
>CAXMLS010000263.1:0-8248 GCA_964194235.1 uncultured bacterium
AGATGTGTATAAGAGACAGATTTAGTTCCTTGCGGCGATAAAACGAAAGCGGGAAATTTTCTTTTCTGCAATCGTTTCGCGAGGTCCAGCGCATCCGATTCTCGCCGAACCGCCGTCACCTGCAACGTGTAGCCTCCGCCTGTGGATGTTCGCGGCACATTCGATACGTTAGGTGGCGCAGGCGATTTACTTTCGACACCGGTTTTCGTAGCAGTCGAGGAATTTGCCGCTGCGGAAGATGCTGGAGCTCCAGCCTTCAAATGATTTTCTGCCGGTTTTTGCTTTTCCGCGCCGTAAAACTCCCAATCGGAATTTGCCGGTGCGGCATCCGCCGGGCCATCGGCGGTTTTCGCGCTCGAAGAGTGTTTGGCGTTGGATCCAGTTCGCGGTGTGACTGCGAGATCCGACGGGCTGTGCGGATTCATGGCCGCGCGCACCTGGCCGTCGTACTGATTGCGGCCCATCACGTAGCCAAGCGTGAAAAATATCGCGGAAAACAGCAGCACCAGCATGAACAAGCCGATGACGTGCTTGCTCTCAAGCACACGATCTCCCGTGCCACCTCTTCTGCTCCCCGAAGCCATCTACTTAGTTTGCCCCCCGAAAGCCCTGGTCCACTGGTTAATAATATCGATGGGCAGCGGAAACACAATCGTTGTGTTCTTCTCGACACCTATCTCGGTCAGCGTTTGCAGGTAACGCAACTGAATTGCGGTTGGCTGGGTCTCCAGAACTTTCGCCGCATCGGCCAGTTTTTGCGAAGCTTCGAACTCGCCCGCCGCATGAATGATCTTGGCGCGACGTTCGCGTTCCGCTTCCGCCTGGCGCGCAATGGCGCGCTGCATCTGTTCGGGAATGTCGACCTGTTTCACTTCCACTTTAGAAACTTTGATGCCCCACGGTTCCGTGTCCTGATCGAGAATGATCTGCAATTTGGCGTTGACCTTGTCGCGTTGCGACAGTATTTCGTCAAGTTCAAATTGTCCGACGACGCTGCGTAACGTGGTTTGCGCCAGTTGCGAAGTGGCGTACTGATAATTCTGCACCTGGGAAAGCGCCATGTTCGCATCTACCACGCGGAAATAGCACACCGCGTTAATTTTCACGGAAACGTTGTCGCGCGTAATGATGTCCTGCGGCGGAACGTCCAGCGTCTCGATGCGCAGCGGTATGCGGTACAGCGTTTCGATCGGCCAGAAAACCAGGTTCAGGCCCGCGCTCTTCGCGTGCGGCAATAAGCGTCCCAATCGCAGCACCACTCCGCGTTCCCATTCCTTGATGATGTAAAGTGAATTCCAGAACCAGATAAGCCCCACGCCGATAATTACCGATATTCCCAGAAAACCGATTTCCATACGCTCCTCCTCAACCCTCAAACGACGACGAATTCTAACTATTTCCGCTTGCCGGGCCACTCGCCGGTTCGACGTAAAGTTTTAGTCCTTCAATTCGCAGCACGCGCACCGGCGAGCCTTCCGCCGCCGGTTGCGCCGACACCGCGTTCCACAGTTCACCATGAATGCGAATCAGGCCTTCCACGCCCGCGCGCAACGACGACACCGCAATTCCCTGCGCGCCAATCAATTCTTCCATTCCCGTGGCGGACTTCCATTTACGCGAACGCAGCACCAGCCTCATCAGAAAAATGGTAATCACCGCGAAAGGCAGCGTGACGGCCAAGGCGATTCCCAGACTCACGCCGCCGTTCGTAAGCGGCGAACGGATCAGGAACATCGCGCCAAGCAACATCGCAAGTATGCCGCCACCGGCCAATACCCCGTGACTGGTGTACTTTGCTTCGAGAATAAAAAATCCCAACGCCAGCAGGATTAAAAAAAGCCCGGCGAAATTTACCGGCAGCAAGTGCATCGCGTATAACGCCAGCACCATGCTGATGCCGCCAAAAACACCCGGCGCCACCACTCCCGGATGCGTAAATTCGGTGTAGAGACCCAGCACCCCCAGAATCAGCAGAATAAAAAAGGCGTCGGGCTCCACAATGCGCGCGAGGAATTTCTGCCGGGCCGATAATTCGAATGGCACCAGCGACGGATGCTCCAGTGCCAGGTTCATCTTGCTGCCATCGAAGCGCGTAATCGCTCGTCCATTTAACTGGTGCAACAAATCTTCCCGCGAGCTGGCCACCAGATCGATCATTTTGTTATCCAGTGCTTCTTTTTCCGTGAACGCTTTGGCCTCGGTGATCGCCGTTTCCGCTAAAGTTGGGTTGCGTCCACGCCGCTCCGTGAAGCTGCGCAGAAACGCCATGGCGTCATTATTGATTTTCTTGCGAAATGTTTCGTCAATTTGCTGGGGAAATCCGCCGATCATAATCAGCGGCGAAGCTGCTCCGGCGTGCGTGCCGGGCGCCATCACCGCAATGTCCGCCGAGAGCAAAATATAAAATCCCGCCGAAGCTCCCCGCGCGCCTGACGGCCCCACATAGACCGCAACCGGAACCGGCGACGCCAGGATGTGCTGAATAATATCTTTCATCGAGTCGCTCAGCCCGCCGGGCGTGTCCATGGTGATAAGCACCAGCGCGGCGTGGCGCCGGGCCGCGTCCGCAAGACCTTCTTCAATGTACGTCGCAAGAATCGGCTCCACTTCGCCGTTCAGCTTCAGTTCCAGTACTTCTGCCGAGGCTGGTGCTTCGACTGCAACGGTTGGGGCAGAGCAAAACAACATCGTGCAGGCCACGCATAGAATCGCCACAAACAACGCTAGCCTCTTCCCTGCACGTTCACTGGTTAGAAATAATTCCGTCCAGGATTTCATCGCGCTCCCCCTTTCGGCGGGACTTCCGTGGGCTTGCCGTTCGGCAGGCGCTCAAGAAGTTGCTTGGCTTCTGAATAATTTGGCGCCAGCTTCAGCGCCCGTTCCGCTTCCGCGCGCGCCAAAGGAATTTTTTTCTGCTCTAGATACACATGGGCCAGCGCCATCCGTGCCACTGCGGAATCTCGCGTCTGCAGCGACGCTTGCAGTTCCTTCACGGCCTCGTCCAGCTTGTTTTGGCGCCGCGCAATTTCCGCCAATCCCAAATGCGCGGCGGCATTCCCTTTGTCGCTGGATAACGCGGCGCGGTACTCAAATTCCGCTTTGTCGACGTGGCCTGCGGAGAGCTCCTGCCGGGCGCGCCGCAAATGGACCGCGGGAGTATCGTGCATTTCTTGCGACCCACTCGCGGGTGATTGCGCCTGCGCGGACTCCATTTCAAATCGCAACGTTTCGGGATCCAGCTCCGTTTTTACCCGTTCAAAGCGCACCAGCGAATCGTTGCGCGAATCCACGTGCGTCGCGGGTAAACCGTTCGGCCCAAACGCTTCCGTCGCGACATTTCGTTCCTGGTCCGCTTCGTCCTTCTTGCCCGCCTTCTCTAACGCAACGATCAGGAAAGAATGGTCCTCTGCAACATCTGGCTCGCGCTGCGAAGCTTCGCGGAAAAATCCTGCCGCGGCGATAAAATCTCCCTGCCGCATGGCGATCAATCCCAGATTAAACAGGTAGTCGTCTTCATCCGGATCGAGAGACGCCGCGCGCCGCAAATCCGCTTGCGCTGCGGGGAATTTATCCTGCCGCGCTTTCGCGATGGCTAGATTGTTTAGAACCTCAGGGAAATCCACGCCGGCGTTGGCACTGGTGCGCAGTAGACTCTGCAGCAACGAAAAAACTTCTTCCGCGCGGTCCGGCTGGTTCATCAGTAGCCGACAGACGCCGCTGGAAAATAGCGATTCCGTATATCGATCGTGCGTCTTGGGTACGCGCGTGTACCAGGGCATCGCCGAATTGCAATCTCGCCGCGTAAAGTACGCTTCGCCTAACGCAAAATCAGGATCGGCCCAGTCCGGTTCCAGTTGCGCTGCCTCATGCAGTTCCCGCAAGCGCGATTCATCATCGTTGGTGACCAATCCTCGAATGTAGTGTTCGAATGCATCCAGGCGGAGCACCGGATGCGTTTTGCTGAATTCCGTCAGGCTGAGGGGATAAGCATGGTCGTTCTCGGACAGCGTGCGCCAGATAAGACGCGTGTGGAGATCCATCAACGCATCCAGGTCGCCGCTTTCGCGCAGAGGCGCCAGCAGCGAAGCCGGATTTACCCGCAGGAGCCGGCATTCGACCGTTAACTTCTTGCCGTCCGAACTAAACGATCCAAATACCACGAAGTCCGCGTCCAAATCCTCCGCCACGTGCAGCATCGTCGCGCGGCTCAATTTAGCGGTCGCTGGAATGCCGTAGCGCTCCAGTTCCCCAAGGCGCCCCGCGTGCGAATACACCTGCTCGCCCGCCGCCGATAGCGCTTGGATGGTCAGCTCTTCGAGCCCTTCCGATAGCCAATCGAGCCTTGCGGAAGCTCCCGCATTTTGAAATGGAAACACCAGATAGATGCCGTGCGAAGGACGATTCGGCGTGACCGTGGAACTTGGAGCCGCTTGCAAACCTGCTTGTGAAGAAAATGCCGGAGAGGAAACCAACAGACTAGCGACGAATAGAGCGGGAAAAAATGTGATGGAACGACGCCGTGCCATGTACCAGCATTGTATCAGAGGGAAACACTCTCAACCGCTTGCGGTTGCTACTCGCGGCACTATGACGCTATCTAAATAGTTCGCGAAGGATTCTTCAATAACGCTTCGTGTGGAAGCGCCGCTGCTTACTGCCGCGCTTCTTCGACCGGTTTCGGCGCGAGTATCTCTTGAATTGCCGGGCTCTTCAGCATCACTGCAAAATCCGGATCGCTCTTTATTGTGCCTAGCGCGTTATAACCCTCATCCTTGGCTTTCCGCAGATAAATAATGCAGCGCTCGAGATTGCCGGATTGCGCGAACGATTTTGCCAGCATGAAATAAAAGCGCCCGCGATCGGTGACCGAGCGATCCTGCAACACCGAACCATTCCTGCCGCTACTGCGTTCGAAAAACTGTGGATCGAGAATCAACGCCTGGTGAAACGCCGCCAACGACTGTGGATATTTCTTGTCGCCAAAATAAGCGTAGCCCAGGTTGCTGTACAGCACCGCCATATCGCCGCGAATCGCCAGCGCTTTCTGGTACGACTTGATGGCTTTCCCGTATTTCTTGCGTTGATACCAGATCGTTCCGATGTTGTTCTGCGCGTCCGCGTAGGTCGGGTCTACTTTCGTGGCCCGCTCATAATATTTCAGCGCCAGGGAGAGCGCGGTTTGTTGATGCAGCGCTATTCCCAGCTTGTTCAAATACACCGGATTGCGCGGGTTTTCATCCGTCAGCCGTTTATAAGTCTCCGCTGCTTCGCGGTAATCCTTCCGCAACATGTACAGGTCGGCCAACTGCTCCGTGGTGAGTTCCGGACGCACCACGATCACCGACGATTCCGCCGGCGCTTGAACAACCGGCGCATCGCCTATCACACCATTACGTTCGAAAGTTTGCCCTGCGGAAGTGACGGAAATACTTAGAAGGAGAAAGCTTGCTGGAACTGCCGCATGAAACTTCATCATGGGGAGTCTCCCTTCTCCGGCGGAGGCTTGGCCTTGTCGGGATCCTTCTTCTTGCCCCCAAAGATACCAAAAATCTTCTGCAAAGCGCCCTTTTTCTTTTGTCCGGGCTGCCCGTTGACGTCCACGGGCGGTTGTAAACCGAGCGCGGGTTGATTTTGATCCGGAGGCAACGGTCGCCCATCGGGACCGATCTGCGGTGGCTTCGGTGGTCCCCCGCCGAAAATATGGGAGAGCCAGGATCCGGCCGCCGCCCCTCGCCCACCATGAAGTTCGCAGAGTTGCGTGGGT
The DNA here is from genome assembly GCA_964194235.1 of uncultured bacterium. Taxonomy (GTDB): domain Bacteria; phylum Acidobacteriota; class Terriglobia; order Acidiferrales; family UBA7541; genus Acidiferrum. The sequence continues at coordinate 5,765 of CAXMLS010000263.1, forward strand.
GCCGATCCTGCCACGTAAAACTCCGATCGCGTCGTCGGACAGTTTGGTGTGGCGAGTTCCATGGATTCCGGGTCGATCATGACCGCTTGAACGCCATCAGGAATAGAAAAGTCCTTGGCGTCGTGATACGCCGGCAGTGCGGTCGCTCGGATCATGAAGTCCGCCCAGATCGGCGCGGCAGCCACGCCGCCCGCCAGGCCCAGATCCCGGTTATCGTCGAAGCCAATCCAGATCACGCAGACCAGGTTGGACGTGAATCCCGCAAACCAGCCGTCGCGCGACGTTCCGGTCTTTCCCGCCGCCGGCAAAGAGAAACCCTTTGCGCGTACCACCGCGCCTGTTCCGCGATTCAGCACGTCTTTCATTACGCTGGTGACCAGGTAAGCGACACGTGGATCAAGGGCGCTGCGCGTCTGCGGTTCCACCTCTTCCAGCGTTTTGCCATCCGCGCCCACCACGCGCTTCAGGAATTCCGGCTCCGCGCGCGTGCCGAGCGTCGCGAAGGTTGTGTATCCCGCGGCGACATCTACCGGCGTCATTTCGTACGCGCCGAGCGCAACCGCCGGCGTCGGTTGAATGTTGGTGCCCAGTCCCATCTGCCGCGCCACTTGCACAACGCGGCCGTAACCGATCAACTCGGCAACCTTAACTGTCGCGACGTTCAGCGAATTCGTCAGCGCATCCCGCACGGTCACATGCCCCATAAATTTTTCGCCGTAATTATTCGGGGTGTAATCTTTTCCATCGAAGCTGAAGGTCGTCGGCTCGTCATCCAGTGTGGTTGCCGGAGTAACGATCGGCTGCACGTTGTCCACGGCGTTGTCGAATGCCGCCGCGTACACGAACGGCTTGAACACCGAGCCGGGTTGCCGGTGCGCCAGCGCGTGATTCAGCTGGCTCTGCCCGTAATCGCGCCCGCCAATAACCGCTTTGATTTCTCCGGTGTGCGGATCCAAAGCGACAAGGGCCACTTGGGCCTGCGGAATCGCTTCAGACTTTCCCTTCTTGGCCTGAGCGCGACGCCACCGCTCATATTTTTTCGCCAGCAGCTTATCCACATTCTTCATGCCTGCTTCGACCGCCGCCGCCGCGGCCCGCTGCAGCGCCGGATCCAGAGTCGTGTACGCGCGAAAATTCTGATTCACCAGTTCAGCTTCGGAATATTTCTCCAGCAAATGGTCTTTGACCATGTCCACGAAGTACGGCGCTTCGCTGCCCGCGACCGAAGTGCGCACCAGTTTGATGGGTTCGCGCTTGGCGTCCTGGACATCTGCCTCGGTGATGTATTTATTGTCCAGCATCTGCGTCAGTACGCGGTCGCGCGCCTGCGCACCCCGCTCGGGATGGCGGTCCGCGCTGGAATAATAATTGGGTGCGCGAATAATTCCCGCGAGGTACGCGCATTCGGCAAGCGTGAGCTGCCGCATATCCTTGCCAAAATAAGCGACGCTCGCTTCCGAAAATCCCCGGATTCCGAAACTCCCGCGATTGCCGAGATACACTTCGTTGGCGTAAAGCTCAAAAATCTGCTGCTTGGAGAAACGCTGCTCCAGTTCCAGAGACACCATGGCCTCTGCAACTTTTCGCCGCCAGGTGCGCTCGTTGGAAAAAAAGAACGTGCGCGCGACTTGCATGGTGAGCGTGCTGGCGCCTTGATAATGACTGCTGGTATGGCGCAGGTCTGCCCACGCCGCGCCCATGATGCGCACAAAATCGAAGCCGCCATGCTCAAAGAAACGCTTGTCTTCCGCCGACAAGATGGCATGCACCAGGTTGGGAGGAAGGTCCTGGTATAGAACCGGCCTGCGCTTCTCGCGTGCGCTGTCAAAAAGATTGGTAATCAACTCCGGCTCAATTTCAGCGCTATCCAGATCACCTCCGCCGGAAAGCGGGCGGATGCTGCGTACCTTCTTCCCGGCGAACTGTACGCTCAGCGCGTTCGTGCCGGCAAAATACGAGAGCTTCGAGGGACGAATATCTACGGCATTCCCCTGCGCGGTAAATTGTCCCAGCGAATTATCATCACGGACGGGACGGTAACCGACCTTTGTTAGGTAGGTGGTCAATTCGTCCTGTGACCAGACCTGTCCCTTGGCGATCGACTGTGGCGCGGAAAACAGTTGCGTGGTGTTTTGCAGGACCCGGCCGGACAGCCGGGCGTCAATCATCCTGGAATATTTAACGTAGTAGTAGGTGTAAATCCCCGCGGTGGTCAGGACAATAGCGAAAACAATTCCCAGAATCGTGAGGCCAATGATAGAGGTGAAAAAACCTTTTTGAAGACGGATGCGCAAGCGCTGACCCCAAGCCTGAAAGTTCATTGTCTCGCAAGAACCTCTAGTTACAAAGACGCACCTGAACCAAAACCGCTACAGTAAATCAGCGCTAAACGTGACCTACTCAATTCACAAAACCACGGAGAGTACCCCAGGTTCGCCGTTGAGCCTGTCTGCCGCAGGAATGGCTTGCCTGCCGCAGGCAGGG
>CAXMLS010000264.1:0-7301 GCA_964194235.1 uncultured bacterium
GGCTCCACCCGCCCAGGCGGGCAAGCTGCACAGGACGACTCCTTCGCCCGCTAACGGGGGTAAACAGGAGCGAAGGAGTAGTCGGCCCGCTTCGGTCGGGATGACCGGATTAGGATGGGGTTAGGTCGTGATGGAAGATCGGACAGAGGACCAATGTTCAGCAGAACCGAATGGACTATAGGTTGATGTGGTTGTAGCGATCGCCGAGGGGAGATTGGGTGGATTGCGCTGCGTTACTTACGCGCGGGTTTTGCCAGACTCCGGGGATCTGGGATTTGCATCGAGGGCACGCACCGTGGGTCAGATTATTTTCGAGGACGTTGTGCCATGAACGGCGTATCAGCAGCGATTTGCATTGCGGGCAATGCGTGTTTGCTCCTGCGCTGAAAATATTGCCTTCATATACGTAGTGCAGGCCCGTAGCGAGCGCGATTTCACGGGCGCGGTGGAGCGTTTCCGGCGGGGTTGGCGGTTTATCGCGCAATTTAAAGTCGGGATGAAACGCCGTGAAGTGCAGCGGCACATCCGGGCCGAGGTGCTCGAGGACCCATTCCGAGAGTTTGGTAATCTCCGCGGGATCGTCGTTCAGCGTGGGAATCAGCAGGTTCGTCAGTTCGAACCAAACTTGCGTTTCGTTCTTCAGCCATTGCAGGGTGTCGAGGACAGGCTGGAGGTGCGTCAGGGTAATTTTTCCGTAGAAATTTTCGGTGAACGCTTTCAGGTCGATGTTTGCGGCATCCACATGATCGTAAATGTCGTGGAACGCTTCGCGGGTGATATAGCCGTTGGAGACCATGACGGTTTTCAAGCCGTGGCGCTTCGCGGCCTTGCAGATGTCGATGACGTACTCGCCCCAGATGGTCGGCTCGTTATAGGTGAAGGCGATGGACTGGCATCCGTGATCGATGGCGAGGAGCGGTACGTCGTCGGCAGAAACGCGCTGGGAATGCACTTGATCGTGGCGCGATTTGGAGATGTCCCAGTTCTGACAGAAGAAGCAGCCCATGTTGCATCCGGCAGTTCCCATACTGAACACGCTGGTGCCCGGCAAAAAATGGCTGAGGGGTTTTTTCTCGATGGGATCAATCTGCAAGGCAGCGGGAGAACCGTAACCGAGGCTGTAGAGTTTGCCTTCGCGATTTACGCGGATGTAGCAGAAGCCGGCCTGGCCGGGGCCGATGTGACAGTGGCGTGGGCAGAGGAAACAATGCACGCGACCGTTAGGCTCTGGGGACCACCAGCGGGCTTCGTGGAGTGACGCTTCGGTGGTGTGGTCGTTGTTATTGGAGCTTTGTTGGAGGACCGTGAACTTGTTCATGCTTGTCGCTCCACAGACAGTATAGTCCTGTCTGAGGAAGTACGAAATGATGGGGAGGGGGTTGGAAGCGTTTTGGTGGCAGTGGCGTCCCACTTATTCGAGGGTTGCGCAATTTATGCGGGACAAAGGACGATGAGAAGAAAGCGCAGAGAGATTCCTCGCCTCGGCGAGCAGGCTCACCCGCCCAGGCGGGCAAGCTACGCGAGCCGACTCGTTCGCTACTGCGAACGAGGGGAAAAGCATCGGCCCGCTTCGGTCGTAATGACAGCCGGTAATTTGTTCGCGTGGAGCGAGGAGTGGTCAACTGCCGCGTAGGCGGCGATTTTTACGTCGAAAGTTATGCGCAAGTGTCGTTAGTGGGAGCGGGGGGATATTGATCGGGAGCTGGGTTCGCGGGTTGGCTGTGTGGCGGAGGATTTTTTTGCCTGGGTGGCCAGGCAGTCGGCGCAGTAGCCGCCTACTTCGGTGCGGGAGATGGTGACTTGCATTTCGAAGTCGCGGGCGATTTGTTCTTTCAATTGTTCGTAGAGGCGGCTTTCGAATTCGCGGACTTTTCCGCAGCGCAGGCAGGCGACATGGATATGATCGCGCGGGCCGTGGCTTTCGTAATAGTGGCGGTCGCCACGCAGATGCAGCAAGTCGAGTTCGTCGATGAGGCCCTGTTTTTTTAAAAGGTCGATAGTGCGATAGACGGTGACGAGATGAACGCCCGAATCGATTTTTTGTGCGCGAGCGAGAATCTGATCGACATCGAGGTGCTGCTCGGCGTCGTCCATGACCTGGAGGATAACGCGACGCTGGCGGGTCATGCGAATGCCGCGCTGGCCTAAGGTCTGCTGAAGTTTGCCGGTGGTTTCCGCGGTGTTGATGCGTTCACCGGTGGAGACGCGGTGGGACGGCGATACTGCCATGCGAAACCTCTTCAATGCGTGGGCGTGGCAAAGTCGGCTGGGCGATTGTTATGCAAAACCCCACACGCAACTTTGGCGTGTGAGGCACCCAGAAACTAAAACTGAAACCGAAGAACCAGGATCTAATCGCGAAATTAAAATCCAAACACAACCGCCTGCGGATCTAAGAAATGTGTTTCGTGCGAGTAGCGCGTGATTTACGAATGGGTTGGGAGCATTCGCATGACGTCATTGTACATAACGTAGGCGAAGAGCACCAAGAGGAAGACGAAGCCGACCTGCACGAAACGCTCTTTGAAATTCATGCTGAGGTCGCGGCGCATACTGCCTTCGATGGCAAGTAGAAGGATGTTGCCGCCGTCGAGAATGGGAATGGGCAGAAGGTTCAGAATGCCGAGATTGACGCTGATGAGCACCATGAGCGAGAGCACGGCGAGCGGGCCCTTGCGTACGGCTTCACCGGCGGCGCGTGAAATTCCTACTGCACCTTGCAACTGCTTCACGGAAACGCGGCCACTGAAAAGCTTGCCGACGACGCCGATGGTTTCGGAGATGCGTTCGCCAGTAAGAGACACAGCATCTTTCACGCCGTCAACCAGGCCAGCGCGGCGGTAAGCGGTTTGATCGCGAACGGCGACGCCGACTTGATAGATTTTTTCGCCGGACTCCGTCATGCCCTGCAAGGGAGTCACGACAGTGTGTACGGGCTGACCTTTGCGCTCGAGATCCAGCGCGATGGGCTTGCCTTCCGAGCCGCGAACGCGGTCCACGAACTGGCCCCAATACTGAATTTTCTGGCCGTCGACGGATTGGATGATGTCGCTTTCTTTGAGGCCCGCATGATCGGCGGGACTGGTGGGCGCGACTTCATCGAGCACGGGCAGAAGCGGAGGATAGCCGAGCAGCCGATCACCGGTGGCGGTGTCGCTCAAAGCAACCTGCACGGTGCGACGAGTGCCCGCGTTTTCCACTTCAGCGGAGAGAGTGCCGGTCGGACCAGCGTCCTTTATGGTTTTCGCGGCTTGCTCCCACGTGGGATTGTTGACGCCATTGAGCGACAGAAGACTATCGCCGGGCTGGAATGGGCTTGGTGCGCCGGGCTTGGAAGTTGTGGCCACTATTTGCACGGGCTGATCGAGGTAGGCGGAGTGCGGCACGCCGACAGCGACGAATAGAACGCTTAACGCCAAAATCGGAAAGATCAGGTTTACCGCGGGGCCGGCGAAGGAAATCAGCGCACGCTGCCAGCGCGGTTTGCTCATCAACTCATCGGAAGAACCGGTGGGCGCAGCGGCGCCAGCGTCTGCGTCGGTTATGTCCTGGCCAGCCATGCGAACGTAGCCGCCAAACGGCAAGGCGCTTACGCGCCAATCAGTGGCGCCACGCTTCCAACCGAAAAGCCGGGGGCCGAAGCCGATGGAGAAAACATCCACGCGCACGCCGAAGAGCCGGGCAATGATGAAATGGCCCCACTCGTGAATCATAATCATCAGGCCCAACACCAGCGCGACGCCCAGTAACAGATTCATGCGGCTTAGTCTCCTGAAATTACGGCGAAACCTTTTTCAGAACTGCTATTCAGAACTGCTGAACGCTCGTTGCTTTGTGACCTGTTGAGGCTACGTCTATTTTACGATGACGGATTTTATTTGCCGCCAGTTATTCGCGCTTACGATGCCATGGCGGTTACTGACGGCTTCCCTACTTCTTCGGTGGCCATGCGCCGGGCTTCCGCGTCTGCGGCGAGCACGTCCGCCATATTTTCAAACTTCATGCGCGGCGTACGGGACAAAACTCTTTCAATCACTTCGGCAATGCCGTTAAACGGCAAACGGCGATCAAGAAACGCGGCGACAGCAATTTCATCCGCGGCGTTTAACGCACAAGGCCACGCGCCGCCTTTTTTCATGGCTTCCCGCGCCAGGCGCAGGCAGGGGAAACGGCGGGTGGAAGCCCGGGCGAAATCGAGTCGCTTCATTTTGCCCCAATCAAGCACCACCTGATTGGATGCCAGCCGCTCGGGATAGGTTAACGCGTACTGGATGGGCATGCGCATGTCGGTAGGGCCGAGTTGGGCAAGAACGGAGCCATCGATGAATTCCACGAAGGAGTGCACTGTCGATTGCGGATGGATAACCACGTCGATCTGGTCGGGGCGCATGCCGAAGAGCCAGCGCGCTTCGATAATTTCGAAGCCCTTGTTCATCATGGTGGCGGAATCGATGGTGATGCGGTTGCCCATGCGCCAGTTCGGATGCGCGAGAGCTTGTTCGGGGGTGATGGAATCGAAATCGGAAAGGTGGGTCTTGCGAAACGGGCCGCCGGAAGCGGTTAAGACCACGCGGCGAACCTCGGCATGGAGGCCGCCGCGCAGACATTGGTGCACGGCATTGTGCTCGCTATCGATGGGCAGGAGTTCGCGACCGGCTTTTTTGGCGGCGGCCATCACCAGTTCACCGGCGGCAACGAGAACTTCTTTATTAGAGAGCGCGACGGTCTTGCCAAGTTTCACGGCTTCGTACGTAGCTTCGAGGCCGACGACGCCAACAGCGGCAGAGACGAGAATCTCGGCGCCGGAGTGAGTGCCGACGGCGCGCATGCCTTCGCGGCCGTGGTGAATGCTGGGGAGCGGCGAAATTTTTTGCGCGCGCAGGCGCTTGGCGAGCTGATCGGCCTTTGCGGCGTTCGCAACAGAAACGACTTCGGGGCGGTGGCGCTCGATTTGCGAGATCACTTCGTCGAGATTGGAGCCGGCCGCCAGGGCGACAACGACGAATTGGCTGGGCAGCGACTCCACGACGGACAGACATTGACGGCCGATGGAGCCGGTGGAACCCAGGATGGCTAAATGCTTCACGAGTCTCTTTCCCGCGGGACGAGAATTTTGTTTGCCGTCGCCAATTGCGAGGAATTTACGGCTTTAGTTAATGGCGTACGCTTGGGCCAGAATTACATAATACCAGACAACCGGGATCGCTAGAATGAGCGCGTCGATGCGATCGAGGATGCCGCCGTGGCCAGGGAGCAGCGTGCCGGAGTCCTTGATGCCTGCGCTGCGTTTGTAGGCGGACTCCAGGAGATCCCCAACCTGGCCAGCAACGTTGCCGAGTGCGGCCATGATGAGGAGATGCGACACGGCTATGTTGAGCCAGCGAGTGAAGGCCAGAGCGACCAGCAACGAAGCGACGAAGCCGGCGATGGCGCCTTCCCAGGTTTTCTTGGGGCTGAGCTGCGGGGCAAACGGAAACCTGCCGGTGGCGCGGCCTGCGAAGTATGCGGCGGTGTCGCCGGCCCAGGTGATGACCAGGACGAACAGCAGCAGACGCGGCCCTTCCCTGCCGAGGGCGTGGAGGCGGACGGCGTAAGAGAGTGGAAAGGCGATGAGGAGGAGTGCGCTGGAACTGATGCCTGCGGACGGCAGAGCTTCGACGAGCGGGCGCTTCGTGGCGAGCGTGAGGGCGGCGATGCCTAGAACAAAAAGGAAGATGGCGTCTTCGGCGCGCGGGAAAATGCGCGTGAGGAAACTGGCCAGGTGCGCGGGGTAGATGATGCCGCTGAATTCTCCCCAGCGCACGGCGGCGGAAAGCCACTGAAGATAGACGATCAGCAAGGCGCAGAAGGCGGTCCATAAGCGGTAGGCGCGGTGGCCCATGGCGTCGCCAAGGGCGAAGTACTCGAAGAGGGCGAGGAGGATGATGACGGCTATGGCGATGGCGACGACGATGGTGGAGGCCCAGAGGACGAGGGCGACGACGATGGGAATCAGGACGGCGGCAGTGGCGATTCTTTTCCAGGTCATTGACGGGGAGAAGATTACAACAGAGGTGCGGGGTGTGGCGAGGAGTTCGGTGTCGACGGAGAATGAAGGCTGTTTTATTTGCCGACTACGCGTTGTGAGGATTGGTAGGCAGCTGGGGATTGGCGTGAGCCGTCCTGGGGGATGCCGCCGTAGCGGCGTTCGCGTTTTTGGAATTCGACGAGGGCTTCGAGGAAGCGGGCACGATTGAAATCGGGCCAAAGCGTTTCGGTGACTACGATTTCTGCGTAGGCGATTTGCCACAACAGGAAATTGCTCACGCGCATTTCCCCGCTGGTGCGGATGAGGAGATCGGGATCGGGCAGGCCGTCGGTGTACAGGTGTCGAGAAAGCTGCGCTTCGGTAAGGCGATCGGCGGAGCCGTGGCCGTTGCGTTCGGCGAGGATGGAGTTCAGGGCATCGACGATTTCGGCGCGGCCTCCGTAGTTCAAGGCGATGCACAGGAACATGCCGGTATTGCGGGCGGTGCGCTCGGTAGCTTCGCGGACGTCATTCTGCACGCCGGCGGGAAGCTCATGGATGCGGCCGAGGAAACGCATGCGGATATTATTTTTTTGGATCAACGGCATTTCCTTGCGGATGTATTCGCGCAGAAGGGCCATGAGGAAATCGATTTCGGCTTTGGGGCGGCGCCAGTTCTCGACGGAAAAAGCGTAGAGCGTGAGCGCTTCAATATTGAGGCGCGCGCAGGTTTCGGTGGCGATTCTGGCGGTTTTGGTTCCGGCGCGATGGCCGGCGATGCGAGGGAGGTGGCGGCGCTGCGCCCAGCGTCCGTTGCCATCCATGATCATGGCGACGTGGCGCGGCAGACGAGCGAGATCGAGTTTTTTGAGGAGATCGGATTCTTCCACACTGATCGGGCCCAGGCCCTGAGGCGCGGAGATTGGTGACGCGGATTGTAGTTTTGGAAAGGACACGATGGTGGCGGCCTTAGAGGTGATTCCCCTTTATGGCGCAAAGTTAGCACACGGCCGATGGGGATGCAAATGTGTGTGTCGGAATTTGTACTTAGCTTTGATGCTAAACCGATGCGGTTTGGTTCGATCGGATGGACGTGAGTTTTTTACGACGGCTACGTGGTGACGGGTAGATGGAGGGCGTTCGCTGCAGGGCGCGTGGAAAAGATTCGGCATTAAAAAATTGGTGGTGGGAAGCGGCGGCCCGCGACTATAGTGAGCGTAGGCGCCCGTAGCTCAGCGGATCAGAGCATCTGGCTTCGAACCAGAGGGTCGGGAGTTCGAATCTCTCCGGGCGC
>CAXMLS010000265.1:0-2201 GCA_964194235.1 uncultured bacterium
GATGTGTATAAGAGACAGATTTAGAGCCGTTTAAGACCATCAATCCTTCGGCGGAAAATTTGGCCAAATATTTTTATGATGAAGTGACGCGGCAATTGCCGGGCCTGCCGGCCGGAGCCCATGTAACAGACGTAATTTTGTGGGAGACGGACACCAGCAGGGCGCAATACCGGCCTGGTAAGTAATTATAACTTTGCGTCTGGCCACAAGCCTTGGGAGCGGTGCTAAACAATGAATCGCTCGTTGCTGATTATCATGATTCCGGTTTTGCTGGTGGCCCTGGGCTACATCGTGGTTCTGCGGCATTTGGGATATCCGCCGGGATATCCGCGGCTGGTCATCGCCGTAACGCTTTTTTTCGGCGCCATCTGGTGGCTGGGAAAACGAGCGGCTCGCAAGTCCACCCGCGTGCCGTGACCGTTTCGAACGAGCATATTTTCTTCACGCCATGTTCATAACCGAAATCTTCAAATCCATCCAGGGCGAGGGCACCCGCGCAGGATTGCCGTGCATTTTTGTGCGCCTGACGGGATGCAATTTGCGTTGTACGTGGTGCGACACGGCGTATGCATTTCACGACGGCACGAAAATGAACGTCACGGAAGTCGCCGCGCGTGTCGATGAATTGGCTGGACGCGGCCTGGCGGAAGGCACGGCAATCGTGCCGCTGGTGGAATTGACCGGCGGCGAGCCGCTGCTGCAGGAAGAGATTTATCCGTTGGCGGAAACGCTGCTGGCGGCAGGCTACACGGTCATGATTGAAACCAGCGGCGAGCGCTATGCCGGCCGGTTGCCGCAGCGGGTAATTAAAATCATGGATGTGAAGTGCCCGGACTCCGGCGAGCCAGACGTTTTCGAAATGCGCAATCTTGAAGTGCTGAGTGAAAACGACGAAGTGAAGTTCGTACTTTCCACTCGGCGGGACTATGAATTTGCCCGGGAGTTCACCTCGCAACATCGTCTTGCGCAGCGCGTGCGCCAGGTATTGTTTTCCCCGGTGTTTGAAGGACCGGAAGGGAAATGGCCGGGACTGGAACCGCGCAAATTGGTGGAATGGCTGCTCGCGGATGGCTTGCCAGTGAGATTGGGACTGCAACTGCACAAATTTGTGTGGGATCCCGCGACCAAGGGCGTATGAGAAATTCCAATGCCTGACACAGAAAAAGCGGTGGTGCTTCTCAGCGGAGGCATGGATTCGTGTGTGTGCGCGGCCATTGCGGTACAAAAGCACGGCACGTCCAACGTCGCTTTGCTGCACGCTGGTTATGGGCAACGCACCCAGCAGCGCGAGCGCCAGGCCTTTGAAGCCATCGCGGACTTTTACAAAATAAAACGGCGGTTAATCGTGCAGCTCGATCACTTTCGCGCGATCGGTGGTTCCGCGCTTACGGATAAAAATATTGCAGTCCCGGAAAATTTACTTGGCGTGCCGGACTCCGATAATAAAGAAATTCCCGTCACCTATGTGCCGTTCCGAAACGCCCATTTTCTTTCCGTGGCGGTTAGCTGGGCGGAGGTTATTGCCGCGAACGCTATCTACATTGGCGCGGTGGCGGAAGACAGTTCGGGTTATCCCGACTGCCGGCCGCAATATTACCGAGTGTTTCAGGAATTGATTAGGGTTGGCACGCGACCGGAAACCCGGATCGAGATTGTGACTCCGGTGATCGGAATGAAGAAAAACGAAATTATTCGCACGGGCATCGAGTTGAATGCTCCGCTGCATCTAACCTGGTCGTGCTACCAGAATGAGGACTTCGCATGCGGCACGTGCGACAGTTGCGTTCTGCGTCTTCGCGCGTTTGCGGAGGCCGAATTGCGCGACCCCATTTCTTACCGGTTTCCTGCCGAGCGCACGCTTGGAATCTCGACCCCAATCCAGCGATAATGTAGCGCATCCCGCCCAGGTAGGAAGTGGCTGCGCAAAGGAGAATCGAGCATGAGGAAATTCGCAAAATCGTGGGTGTTGAGCGTCTGCAGTGTGGCGCTATTAATATCCATCCTGGCGCCGCGCGCCGCCGCGCAAAATGACGGCGCGATACACGGACAGATTCTTGACGTGACCGGTAAGCCATGGGCGGAAATGGGCATCCAGATCGTCAATGATCAGGGCGCCAAGCAGGACGCCAAGACAGACAAGGATGGCAACTACATTTTTCGTAACTTGCGGCCCGGAGTCTATAACCTGTCTCTTATACACA
>CAXMLS010000266.1:0-2319 GCA_964194235.1 uncultured bacterium
TTCTTAGTGAGAATTCCGGGCTAGGCGCGTAGGTAACATTCGATTCGCTTCGCCTCAGGACTCGAAAGTCCAGCGGCCGCCGGCCATGGTTCGTTCCACCGGAATGGAAACGAGGGTCGACGGATCTTCCGTAAGAGGATCGCGCCCAAGAACTACGAGATCGGCGACCTTACCGGACTCGAGGGAGCCTTTTAGATTTTCCTCGTAGGAGGCGTAGGCGCCATTGATGGTTCCGACGCGAATCGCTTCTTCAACTGTAATTTTCTGTTTTGGTCCCCAAACGTTTCCCCTGGTGTCGGTGCGAGTGACCTCCGATTGCAGGGCTATCATGGGAATAAACTCCCCGGGAGGATAGTCGGAAGCCTGGGTCGCGCGGATTCCAGCATCGAGAAAACTGCGCAACGCGAACATGTGATTCAGACGATCGGCGCCGTAGTAGCGCATTTTTTCGCCGTGATAGTAGACATAGGTAGAGAAGGGCGTGGGAATCGCACCGAGTGCTTTGATGCGAGCCAGCAAATCGTCATTGATCACCGTGCAGTGTTCCAAACGAAAGCGCGGATCGGTGCGAGGATGTTCGCGCTGCAATCGCTCGTACACGCGGAGGGTGGTGTCAATCCCAACATCGCCGTTGGCGTGAGTGCCGATTTGCCAACCCGCCAAATGGGCCTTACGGCCGAGAGCGTACAGTTCCTCCTCGGTCATCACCAGGATGCCGTAGTCATGCGGGCGGCCCTCGTAGGGTGTGGACAGGCGGGCGGTGCGTTCCGAAATCGATCCGTCGCAGACAAGTTTCATGGCGCCGACACGCACCCACTCGTCACCGAGGCCAGTGCGAACACCGGCGGCAATCATGGAATCAATGTAGCGGTAATTGATGAAGCAGTAGGAGCGATAGAGCAAGTCCCCGGAATCACGGGCATCCTGATAGGCCAGGAGGTCATCGGGAGTGCCTTGCGCTTCATGGGCGGAAGTAATCCCGGTCTTCGCAAGCATTTTGGAGATAAGCTTTACGCCCTCTCGATGATCGTCACGCGTGAAATTCAGCGGAATCACCTTGTTGAAAAAATCGCGGGCACTTTCAGCGGCGCGGCCGCTTAATTTTCCCGTGGCCGGGTCGTGATCAATTTTTCCGCCGGGTGGATCGGGCGTCTTGTCGTCGATGCCGGCTTTTTGAAACGCCAGCGCATTGCAGTACACGGTGTGGCCGCCGCGATGTTCGATCTGGACAGGATGATCGGGGACGGCGGAATTGAGGTCGCCGATGGTGAGTGGTCGTCCATCCGAAGTTTTTGTGTCGTCATATTTAAACCCCAGAACCCACTCACCCGGCGGGGTTTTCGCCGCGCGCTCACGCAGAGTGGCTTGTATAGCGGCAATCGATCGAAGGTCGCAGTCGACCATGCGCAGATGCATTAGACCGGCCATGGCCGGATGGGAATGGGCATCGATGAAACCCGGCAGCACGGTTTTCTTGCCAAGGTCGATTCTTTTGGTAGCGGGGGCAGCGAGATTAAGAATGTCCGCATCGCTCCCTACGGCGACAATCCTGCCGCGAGAAATGGCGACGGCTTGAGCGCGTGGCTCCCGAATATTTACGGTGAAGACATTGCCGTTGTGGAGGAGGAGGTCCGGCTTCTGCTTTTCGAGCGGGAACAGGGAGAAGGCTGCAAGTGTGCCGAGAAATTCGCGGCGACTGGGTTCGTTTGGCATGAATTCCTTCGCGGACGATTGAGAGCGGTCGAAATAATACGATGCTCCGGCAACGACGTCAATTCACCGAACAGAAGCTGGGATTGATGGCGGTGAAAAGAGAGCCGGCGGCGATGCACGGGTGTATAGTGAAGGTCTTCTGGGCCCCAAATCGAAACGTTGGTTAGGGAGGTCCCCATGCCGTTCTTTCTGCATCAAGTCAGTTACACACCGGAAGCTCTCGCAAAACTCATTGCGAAGCCGCAGGACCGCTTTGAAGCGGTCCGCCGGCCGATAGAAAAACTGGGTGGCAAGATCAAGGAGTCGTACTTCGCGTTCGGCCCATACGATGCCGTGCTGATTACCGAGATGCCGGACAATGTTGCGGCCGCGGCAATCGCACTGGCTTTTTCCGCAGGCGGCGCGTTGCGCAGTTGCCAGACTACCGCGTTGATGACCAACACGGAGGCGCTCGATGCCATGCGCAAAGCTGGCACGTGTGGCTACAAGCCGATGACGGCCAGCGCGGCCGCGGCAGGCTAAGGAAAAAGTAAAGTAGTTTGAAAATGGCGTGGTCGCCGGGAGCAGGCGAGCACTAAGTAGATGTGCTGTCTCTTATACACATCT
>CAXMLS010000267.1:0-3671 GCA_964194235.1 uncultured bacterium
ATGTGTATAAGAGACAGCCTTTGACCGGCGCGCTGTGGCGGGTCCTCATCTTGCTGGGCATCTCCGTCTTTATTAATTACATCGATCGCGCCAACCTTTCCATCGCGGCTCCAACGCTGAAAGACGAACTGCATATTTCAGCATCGCAGCTAGGGATGTTGCTTTCTTCATTTTTCTGGACCTACGCAGGCTTGCAGCTTTTTTCGGGTTGGCTGGTGGATCGCGCGAACGTCAACTGGGTCTTCGCGGGCGGATTCTTTCTCTGGTCTGTTGCCACGATCGGAATGGGGGTCGTCCATTCATTTCTTTTCTTGCTGGCTTTGCGATTGCTGCTTGGCGTCGGGGAGTCGGTGGCGTATCCGTCGTACTCGAAGATCATCGCGCTACATTACCCGGAACAGCATCGCGGCACAGCAAATTCAGTAGTTTCCGCCGGTCTGGCCATGGGGCCGGGAATTGGGATGCTGATGGGCGGAATGCTGGTCGTACGATTCGGTTGGCGCACGTTTTTTGTCGTGCTGGGATTTACAAGTCTTCTTTGGCTGGTTCCCTGGATCAAGTGGATGCCGGCCGCCAAGTCTGCTGTTCACCTTGATCCCACAGCAGCGCCGAGTTTTGCCGATCTGTTGCTACAACGATCCGCCTGGGGCACATGCTTTGGAATGTTTGGTAATAATTACGTGAGCTATTTCCTGCTCACGTGGTTGCCATTCTATCTGGTGCGCGAGAGAAACTTTTCCATGTATACGATGGCCAAGATTGGAGGGACGGCGTACGTGATCGGGGCGAGTTTCTCACTATGTGCAGGCTGGCTCTCAGATCGCTGGATCGCTTCAGGAGCGACGCCCACCCGGGTTCGCAAGACATTTGTGGGCGGAGGCTTAGCAGGCGCTGGGGTTCTCCTGCTGTTGTCCTCGATGAGCGCGCCAATTTACTGCGTAATGCTGCTGGTGTTGGGTATCACTTTTCTGTGCATAAGCTCCTCCAATATCTGGGCAATCACGCAGACGCTGGCCGGCCCGTACGCGGCGGGGCGTTGGACCGGTCTGCAAAATTTTGTGGGGAATATGGCCGGTGTAGTGGCCCCGGCGATCACGGGCTTTGCACTGGAACGAACCGGCCACTTTTATTGGCCATTTGCGATTGTGGCTATCGTCGCGTTGATCAGCACATCTTCCTGGGTGTTTTTGGTTGGGCCGATACAGCAGGTGACATGGCCAAAGAAAGCTGGAGCAAACCTGCTACCCGCTTGAGTGCGCGCCGCGTTGAAATCAGCGTCTGGCTGCACGCTGTTGAACAAGTCTAGTTGCGTTGCAAAGTGGATCGAAGTTCACGGATATCTTTTACATCGTCGAGATTCGAGATCTTCTGTATTAAGGCAGAAGCTTTGGACTCGCCAAGTACGGGTGTCACCAGGTCGCCTGCTTTCGCAATCACTTCTTCCTGGCTCATCGGATTTTTGGCGGTTCCTCGTACCGCATCCACCTCTTCGCTGAGCTGCGTTCCATCAGTAAGCGTGATTTCCACTTTCGCTGCACGCGTGGGTAAAAAACGCGACAGCGCTTCGTCGGGGACGAGTTGTACTTTCGCGCGCTCGCGAAGAACTGCGGGATCTTTCATGCGCGCCTGATCGTGGGCGGAACGAAACGTCACCGTTTTGTCCACCAGCATCACCGCCACCATGTGCTGCAGGGAAATGTCCGGCATCTCTCGATTGTTTACCGTGATCGTTTCTGGAGGAGCGAGCTTCACGGTGACCTGCCGCACCTTGTCCGCGTCGAAAGGATGGCGCTGTTGCAGGATTACCATGGCATCCAGCGCTGCCTGGATTGGCGAGCCTACGGTCCACTTTTTGATATCCGTGCGCGTAATTTCATAACGCTCGCCAAGCTTATCGAGTAATCCCGCCGGATCGGCGTGTGGACCATACGCGTCAAAAAAGTTATCGGTTCCGCTCAGGATATCTTCGACACCCGTCCATCCGGCGTGCACCAGCAATGCGGAGGTGACGCCGCTGCGCGCAGTCATGCCGCCGAATACAAACGCTTTTTGCACGTGTTGGCTGTCACGTCGCCACGAAGTCAGGCCGGAGCATTGCTGCGCGGTGTAGCCCAGTACAAATTTCATCTGTGGCGCATTTAAATTCGCGGCGCAAGCTGCGGCTGCGGCTGCGCCGAATATTGTCGCGATACTGTGCGTGCTCAAGTGGCTTTCGTTTTCATACCGCTGGCCGCCCAAAGTAATCGTAAAACGAGATCCGATGTCATAACCGAGAGCTACCGCCCGCAGGAATTGCGTGCCGCTAATTCCGAATTGTTCACCAGCCGCCAGCGCAGCCGAAACAACCGCACATCCCGGGTGCGAGTGGGAAGGTCCATTTGAGTCGTCTGTTTCATCCGCATGGGCCAGCACGCCGTTGGCGAGTGCCGCTTCGATCGGACCGCACAAAATGTTTGACGCTACGACCGTCGCGACCGGCTTGCCGCCATATGCCTGAACGAAATCCAACGCCGCTCGCCCGGGCGGCAGCTCGGAACCGGAAATCATCGCCGCAAGCGTGTCCAGGATGTGCTGTCTAGTTTTTTCTGCAACTTCGCCCGGTAATGCGCGGCCATTCGCTTCGCTCATGTAAGCGCTTAATTTGGTCATCACTGGACTTATTGTTTTCGGCGCAGTTTTCCCCGGCATGGAAGCGGGCGGCGCAGACGCGGTTTGCGCGGCGTTGATTATCCGCGGAAGCGCCGCAGTTGCGACGGCCAGTCCCGCAAGCTCCAACAGGTTGCGCCTGGTCAGAGTTGGAGTTTCGTTGCTCGCGATCTTCTCGCTAGCTCGGTCGTTCGCCACGGTCGCTACCTCCGCTGGATGTTCATCACCGCTGTTCTTCAATAAATCTTTCATGAAGCACGCTGGAGCAGAGGCCGGAGCTCACGAATGTCCTTCACCCCTTCGAGATCGATCAGCGTCTCGATGAGTGCCTTGGCAGTCGTCGCCCCCAGTACCGGCGCAATCAGATCCTGCGCCTTGGTCACGATTTCTTTGCGAGTCATGGGATTCTCGGGCGTGCCGCGCACATTATCGACACGTTGGCTGAGAACCGTGCCGTCGGTTAATTTCAACGTGACGCTGGCGACGCGCAGAGGCATCAGCCGTTGTAGCTCCTCGTCGGGAACGAGCTGCACTTTTCCGCGTTGACGCAGAACCTCTGGATCGCGCAAACGCGCAATATCGTGAGCCGACCGGAAGGTGACTGTTTTGTCCAACAGCATTACGGCTATCATGTGTTGCAGACAAATTCCTGGGATCTCCCGATTGTTCACGATGACCGCTTCATCCGAAGCCAGGCGTACCGTGATTTCCTTCACGTGTTCCACTTCAAAGGGATGCTGCGCCCGTAAAAGTTCCAACCCATCCAGCGCCGCCTGGATCGGCGATCCCACGGTCCATTTCTTGATATTCGTGCGCGTAACTTCATAACGTTCGCCAAGCTTCTCGATCAGCCCCGCAGGGTCGGCAGCAGGTTCGTAGGCTTCGAAAAAGTTATCCGTACCGGAGAGCAAATCCTCCACGCCGCTCCAGCCGGAGTGCACCAGCAATGCCGAGGTGACGCCACTGCGTGCGGTCATACCTCCAAAAACAAAAGCCTTCTGAATATGCTGGCTGTCGCGCCGCCA
>CAXMLS010000268.1:0-3494 GCA_964194235.1 uncultured bacterium
GTGGTGTCGCAATCCATCATGAAGCCGATAGTGCCGGTCGGAGCCAACACGGTGACCTGCGCGTTCTTGTATCCAAACTTTTCGCCGTGCGTTAGCGCCGTATCCCACGAATCCTGCGCCGCCAGGAAAAGTTCCGGTTGCACATGGTCGGGTTTGATTCCGCGCATGGCATCGCGATGCATGCGGATCACGTCCAGCATCGGTTCTTCGTTCACCGCATAACCCGGGAACGGTCCCATCTTTTCCGCCACGCGCGCGGATTGCGCATACGCTTCGCCGCACATCAATGCAGTGATCGCGCCTGCAACATCGCGTCCTTCATCGGAGTCATACGGCAGCGCCATGGACATCAGCAGCGCGCCAAGATTTGCGTAGCCCAGACCCAGTGGTCTGAAGTTGTGAGAATTTTCCGCGATTTGCGGCGTGGGATAGCTGGCATTGTCCACCAGGATCTCCTGCGCCGTGATGGTTACGTCCACCGCGTGCCGGAATGCCGCGACATCGAACTGTCCGCTGTTATTCACGTACTTCATCAAATTCAGCGACGCCAGGTTGCACGCCGTATCGTCCAGGAACATATATTCGCTGCATGGATTGGAGGCGTTAATCCGCGCGGTATTTTTGGAAGTGTGCCAGCGATTCACGGTGGTGTCGTATTGCATGCCCGGATCGCCGCAGTGCCACGTCGAATCGGAAATCTTGAGCATCAGGTCGCGGGCGCGTAATTTATCGGCGGGCTGCCCGTCGATTACGTTTTTTGTCCACCAGTCTTTATCTTCCACCACCGCGTGCATGAACTCATCGGTCACGCGCACCGAGTGGTTGGCGTTCTGGAAAAAGATGGAGCTGTACGCGTCGCCGTCGATGGCCGAGTCGTAGCCCTGCTCGATCAGTACGTGGGCCTTGCGCTCTTCTTTCCGCTTGCACTCGATGAATTCCACGATGTCCGGGTGATCGACATTCAAAATCACCATCTTCGCCGCGCGCCGCGTTTTTCCGCCGCTCTTGATCACGCCGGCAAACGCATCGAAACCCTTCATAAAGCTGACCGGACCCGACGCGATCCCGCCGCCCGACAAGGTTTCCTTGCTGCCGCGCAAACTGGAGAAGTTTGTTCCCGTGCCGGAGCCCCACTTGAACAACATGCCTTCCGTGCGCGTCAGTCCCATGATCGATTCCATGGTGTCTTTAACGGAATTGATGAAGCATGCCGAGCATTGCGGCTTGGCTTGCACGCCCACGTTGAACCATACCGGCGAGTTGAAACTCATTTTCTGTTCGACCAGCAAGTGCGTAAGCTCGTCGCGGAAAGCGTCGCGCGAAGCATCATCCGCGAAATATCCGCCTTCCTGGCCCCAGCGCACAATGGTGTTCACGACCCGGCTGATGAGCTGCCGCACGGACCCTTCGCGCTCCGGCGACCCGGGCTTTCCATGAAAATATTTACTGGTAACGATATTGGTGGCCGTTTGCGACCAGCTCTTCGGTACTTCCACGCCTTCCTGGCGAAAAAT
The DNA here is from genome assembly GCA_964194235.1 of uncultured bacterium. Classification (GTDB taxonomy): domain Bacteria; phylum Acidobacteriota; class Terriglobia; order Acidiferrales; family UBA7541; genus Acidiferrum. The sequence continues at coordinate 1,515 of CAXMLS010000268.1, forward strand.
CGTTACACCCTTTTCATTGCCGATCAGCGCCGTGCGCTTCTCCCACTCGACCGCATCGAACGGAGAATTCCTGCCATCCGTGAAATATCTCTGGAACATCAGTCCCTTGCCTGTACTCGACGGAGTACTCCCCGGGTTCACGCTGGTCTCCAGAGATTTGCCGTTCAGTGCGGATTTCACGGTTGCCATCTAATCCTCCAAGGCCCCGGGCAGGGAACCCTATAATTTTTTATCGTGCTTCCAGCATTTAAAACAGCACAGCCTCAGATAATGAAAATCAACGAGAGCAATTCACCGTTGGTCAAAAAATCCCGCTGCCCAGCTTGCCGTCCGAACGTTTCAAAAATAAAATGCGAACGCTCTGCCAAGCTGGCTGTTCAAAACCCTTGCAGCCAGCACAGCATATGCCGCGCCGCCAATGCAGGCACGGAACGGCTACTTCGCGCTTGGTTTTTCGCTTAGAACCCGGTTTGGTGTGGTGAACCCCAAACGGACCGTTGTGACCCTCGACTGTGGTTCGCTTGGCGTATGCACATCCCCGAATCTGGATTCGCAGTATCGACCCGCGCGAAATTACTGTCAAGCAAAAATAGCAGAGTAAATGTAAAAATCCGCAAAATGTTATGGTCGCTGTGATTAATCTGTCTATAAGTAGTGGTACCCTTCCGTATCCCCAAACGCCGCAAAGACTTAGAAGCGAGGTCGTGATCGCGCGCGCGCGCTCTCTTATATTCACTCATAGAAATCTTCCTCAATCGTTCCATCAGCTGTTCGCATCAAACCTGTATGCGGGCTCGCATCTACCTACCGTGGTTGTGTGTGTTTCTTGCGCCCACCCGCTTTTTCGCGCAGGAAGCCTCCAAAACCATCACTCCTTCAGTGATGTCGTCCGCGTACGGCGACAAGCTGAAAATCCGTGGCATTCCCAATCCTGGCAAGATCAATGACGCATTTTTTCGCGGCGCGCAACCCAATCAACAGGGCCTCGAGGAATTAAAAAAACTCGGCATCACCACCATCGTCGATCTGCGCGCGGAAGATCGCGCCAAAGCCGAGTGGGAGAAAAGGGAATCGGAAAAACTCGGCATGAAGTTCGTTCATATTCCCATCGCCGGCTTCGCCGCTCCCACCAACGAAGAAGTGGTCCAGTTTCTGTCGCTCTTCCGCGACGATCCCCAGCAAAAAATCTTCGTTCACTGCCTGCTCGGCGAAGACCGCACCGGCGTTTTCGTGGCGACCTACCGCATGAGCATGCAAAAATGGCCCGTCGAGCAGGCCATGCACGAAATGAACACCTTCGGCTTCAACGGTTTCTGGCACCCTGCGATGAAATCTTTTGTGCGCGATTTCCCCGCTCGCCTCACTTCCGCTCCGGCCTTCGCCTATCTGCAGGATTCCAAATCGCCTCTACCCATCGTGCAGGCTCCGAAAACGAACTGATCGCGCAGTTGGTTCAGATTTAAAACTCTTCCTCACGTGCACACGAAAGTAGTACCGACGTACCCTTGCCATCGTCGTGCCTGAATTGTGTAATGGAATCCAATACAGGGCGCCTCGCACTCGGTGTCATCGAGGGCGTTCCGCGCAAGCCAGAAGGATTCCGTTCAAGTCGGTCGTTACGAAGTTCTGGAAATTATCGGCAACCGCGTGGCCCGCGGGCACGATCCATTTTCCGTACCGCTTCCTCCATCGCACGCGAATCCTATGTTGCCGACGCCTTTCGACGAACTCATTTCCCGCTGCCTCGCAAAAGACCCGACATCGCGCTACGCATCGGGAGACGCGCTGGCCGCCGACCTTTATCCGTTCGCGCGAAGAAAATCCGTTTCGCAGCCTGACCCTCAACCCTCCAGTTTCGGAGCGCGCGCCGCGAGGCTTTCACGCTCCGCCTCATAATCGCTTCTTCTACTACAACTTCCGGACCATTTTCCTTCCTCAACCAATCACCTTAGACCTTTAGGGCTGTCTCTTATACACATC
>CAXMLS010000269.1:0-2046 GCA_964194235.1 uncultured bacterium
GCGTTCGGCTGGTTCGGGTTCAATCCCGGCTCTACGCTGGGCGCTTCCGGGAGTGGCGGCCTACGCATTGGATCCATCGCGGTAAACACGATGCTTGCGGGCATGGCGGGTAGCTTCGGAGCAATGCTCTACATGTGGATGAGATACGGCAAGCCGGATGCCTCCATGACCGGGAATGGACTTTTGGCTGGCCTTGTGGCAATCACAGCTCCCTCGGGTTTTGTAAACCCCGTTGGCTCCGTAATCATTGGCCTCATAGCGGGTGTACTCGTCTGCTTGTCGGTTGAATTCGTAGACCGCGTCATGAGGGTGGATGATCCTGTCGGAGCTATTTCAGTGCACGGTACGAACGGGTTATGGGGCGTCGTCTCCGTAGGGTTGTTCGCCGACGGAAAGAGTAACTACGGCGGATCCTGGAACGGAGTCAACGGTTCCGTGACTGGATTATTCTACGGGGACAACGGCGGGCAACTCGTCGCACAATTGATCGGGGTCGTGACTCTCGTCGGCTTCGTCTTCACGTTCAGCTTTGTTCTTAATCTGCTGGTGGACTGGTTCGTGGGCCAGCGCGTGAGTGCAAAGACGGAACTTGAAGGGCTCGATCTACCTGAGATGGGTGCGCTGGGCTATCCTGAGTTTGAGTTGAAGTCGCAGTCCTAGGACATCTGGTGCGAAAGGAACAGCGATGACAACGTCAGCTACTGCTATTCAATCCAACGCCATTCAACTCACACCGGGTGCGCTGACGCCCGGTGTAACTCCTTCAAGACTGCCGATACTACCGTGGCGCGATCCGTATTCGGTACCGCCCGAAAAGCTTGCGGAATTCATAGCAGCTCTTGGGAACGCCTGTCTCGAAAATCCGGACCACGTTGATCTTCATACCTGCCTGGGGATTGCGCATGCGATGAACTACGACGTTTACGCCTCCATGGACGCGCTTGAAAGTGCGCGCCGGATCGACGCTGGGAACTTTCTGGCTCAGTTCAAGTACGCCGAGTTGAACTTCCGTCTGCGGGCCCTGGACAAAGCGCAACTGGAAACGACCCGGGCGCTGGAGCTGGCTGGGACCAGTTGGGAACTGTCGCTGGCGCGGCGGCAACTTTCCGAAATTCGCCGACTCCTGCGCGAGGGAACACAAAAACCCCCATGGACAAAATCACTCGTAGTACCTGCCCTGGGTTTTGTGTTGCTGCTGACAGCTATTTCTTGTATCTACATGCTCTGGAAATGAAATACAAATGGCATTATTTTATGGCGGCGGCCTTCTTCGGTTCTTATTTGCTGATTTCGAGAGGCGTGCCGTTACTTCCTGTATTGGCTGGGTGCGTACTCGCCGCGTTATTCACTTGGCGTAAGCTGTCAAGGCGGCCCGCTCAGGGCCGGTAAATACCCCGAATGCACGATCCAGTGCCATTACCGCTCGCAATGCTGATTGTGTTTGGCTCGGCCAAGTTGCTGGCCGAAGTGTGTGAACGACTCGGGCAGCCCGGAATCGTGGGTGAGATTCTGGCCGGTGCACTGGTCGGACCGAGTGTGCTTGGCTGGATTACGCCGAACGATATGCTGAAGGCGCTTTCCGACCTCGGTGTCATGTTTCTGTTATTCCAGGTCGGGCTGGAGGTGAAGGCCTCTGAGCTCCTCAAAGTCGGCGGCAAGGCTACACTTGTTGCAACTATCGGTGTAATCGTCCCTTTCTTCGCAGGCTGGGGAATCTTGCTGGCGTGGGGAGCTCCCCAGGTGGAGGCGGTTTTCGTTGGCGCAGCAATGGTGGCTACCAGCGTAGGTATAACCGCTTCGGTGCTGTCCGCGCGTGGGGTACTTCATGAAGTCGCCAGCCAAATTATTCTGGCGGCTGCCGTGATTGATGATGTTCTGGGCCTGATCGTACTCGCTGTAGTAAGCAGCGTGGCGCGCGGGCACGTGAATTTCGTTGAGATTGTGCTCATAGCTGCGCTGGCCTCCACTTTCACCGTAGTCATGGCCTTCTGGGGCACAACCGCCGTAAAACGCGTGCTACCCTTTTTCGGTTCGCGCGCGCGCGCG
>CAXMLS010000270.1:0-2520 GCA_964194235.1 uncultured bacterium
ACATAATGGTTTAGGCAGCGCGAGTTTTTTTATCTATCCGCCGTTAGTTTCGTATGTTTACGCTTTTATAAGTCCCGTCGGCGAGGAATTCCATTTTGATGCGTTTAAAGCGCAGGAGCTATTGGCCCTATGGGCGTCGGGCGTTTGCGCATTTTTGTGATTAGGTACGATGTCGAGTCGGAAAGTAGCGCTTCTGGGCGCCGTGTTGTACATGGTGATGCCTTACCATCTCGCGGTCGATTTTTATCGCCGTACGGCGCTACCTGAATGCTGGGCATTGGTCTGGATGCCCTTAATTCTTTATTTCTCGGACAACGTAATAAAGGGAAGAGTTGGCGCCATTGTCGGTTTGGCCATCGCCTTTGCGCTACTGGTATTGAGCCACCCGATTACTCTAATTATGTTCTCGCTGATTCCCCTGGCTGTTGCCGTCAGCCTTTCAGCTCCGGGGCAAAAACTTCAATCGGTTCTTCGAGTAGTGCAGGGAATGGTCTTAGGCACGGGTCTGTCGTGTTTCTACCTCTTGTCGGCATTTCCCGATTCCAGATACTTTCCCGTTTCCAAGTTGCTGGCTTCTGGCAATTACAATTTGGCTGACAATTTGATCGGCATTTCCAAGCTCAGCCACTCTTCGGGAATTATTCGCACTATCGCGATGACGGTGACTGACATGCTCGCCTTCATCGCAATTTGCGGCGCCGTGGCTCTTTGGAAAACCTCGCTGGATTCCAGAAAGAAAGGTTTATTCTGGATTACAGTCTACGCAGTTCCAATATTCCTGATGACCACACTAAGTTATTCATTCTGGAATATGCTTCCCTGGCTTCACGGAGCAATTCAACTCCCCTGGCGCTTAAATATTCTGCTATGTGTCGCAGCACTTCCGCTTCTCGCGGGGTTTCTCTCGAAGGTCTCTTGGGTTTCTGGATTTCCGAAGATTTTAGCGATATCGCTGGTGTCCCTGCTCGTCGTTACCTGGATCATTTCTTATGGCGCGGTTTGGAAGTATTACCGAACAGACACCGCTCCTGCCAAGAGTCCGATTTTTAGTTATAACGATGATTGGTTCGAGTCCTGGTCCGCTCCAGGGCTCGATCAAGCAAGCGCTCTGCGCGCGAGCGCCGGACCGCGGGCTAAATTTTTGACGGGCGCCGGCACACTAGGCATTCTTCTCTGGAAACCAAGATATATCGAGATTCAATCGGGCAGCCAAACCGGCGGACTGATACGGGTAAACCAATTTTATTATCCGCAATGGAGAGCGGTGCAAGTGAACACAGCGCGTCCCCTCGATATCACCCCCGCGATGCCGGAAGGCCTGTTGCAGGTCCAAGCGCCCGCTGGAGTGCAGCGCATTCGTCTTGAAATCCCAGTGGATGCGCCGGAGCATGTTGGACGTTGGATCAGCGCAATATGTGTTTTGCTCTGCTTGATTTTGCTTGTAGCGCAAGCGTTGCGCCGCTTTGCAGCGGCACGTTGACTACCAATTTGTGGAATCCAGGACGCAATACGCAAGATCGGGCTCCCGAAATTAGAAAGAGGGACTGATGAGTTTGCTCAAGCAAAAGCTTGTACAAATTATTGAGCACCGCCATTTTCTTTTGATCTGTCTATTTTCGGGCGTGGTACTGAGAATCCTTTGGATCTGCCTGGTCAATCCGGATCAAGTAAGTGATTATCTATGGTATTACGATCGCGCCGTCAGCATCGCAAACGGCAGCGGATACGCGGTGGACGGGATATTGACTGCCTACTGGCCAGTCGGATATCCCGGTTTTCTGGGATTGCTCTTCTACCTACTCGGCACGTCGGCATTCGTGGGAAAAATTGCAAACATCGTCTTGTACACCGCCACGATTCTGCTGGTCTATCGATTGAGCAAGCAGATTTTTCATTCCGAAATAGCGTCGCGCATCACCGTTTTCATACTGTGCTTTTACCCCAACCATATCGTCTATACATCGTTGTTGTCGGCGGAAATCTGGTTTTTATTTCTGTTAATTCTTGGCGCTGTCCTGCTCCTCTCCGCGCGGGGCCGCTCGGGATTTCTGATGCTTGCGGGTCTGGCATGGGGATTGGCCACTCTGACGAAACCGCAATTTATTTTTTTGCCTTTAATCTTCATGCTGGTTTTTTTCATAGACTGGAAAATACTTTTGAAGTCGGCGGCAATCATTTATTTGATGGTTCCGGCCTGCACCGTTCCGTGGATGATTCGCAACAATCGGGCGCTGGGGAAGCCGGTACTGTCCACTAACGGCGGAATCGTGCTGATGATAAGCAATAATCCGTATGCTACCGGCAAGCACATATGGGATGACAACGTAGATGGTTTACTGGGAGATTTGCGTCAGGGCGATTCCGACATGCATGTCAACGAAGTAGCGCGGGAAGAACGAGCCCGTCAGATCGGTCTCGCCTATATCCGCGAACATCCAGGGCGCACACTGTTGTTGTGGCCTAAAAAGTTAGAGTACATGTATAGATCGGACATCGAAGGATTGTTCTACACCATGGGGA
>CAXMLS010000271.1:0-3459 GCA_964194235.1 uncultured bacterium
GAGATGTGTATAAGAGACAGCATTAGATTCGCGTAGAGACTGCGCTTGATCTGGCTCGATATTTCGCTCTGGTCAGAGCTGCTAATTTCTATATGGTGATCTTTTAAGAGGTTTTGCCCGACCACGCTGAGCGTGAGACGTTCGGACGCCCGCCAGGTTATACCGGTATCCAGACGCGTGTACGAGGGGATCGCTTGTGCTGGGAGCCGGCCGACGAAATAAACAGAAGCATCCCATTCCAATCCGTGCGGCAAAGCCACATGCGAGCGCAGTTGTGCCTGTTGGTGCGGGCTGGTCCCCTCTACGGTCGAAACCGACTCCGTGTCTTCACTAGTTGGATCTGTGTGTAAGTGAATCCGTTGGAATGCATAACCGGGACTGAGCGTCCACCGAGCACCTATCTTCCAGCTGACCGCCATCTCGATTCCATGCGTTTCTCCGTGCATTAGGTTCGCGAAAACAATTGGCGCGTTTAGATGCGGCGGTTGAGGGCTCAATTCCAAAAATGGAATTCCTGGTTCGGAGGTCCTAAGATTGCCATACCGGTTGTAGAAGGTCGTGAGGTCCAATGAGACATTCGCGAACGGTTCAGTCCGATAACCCGCTTCAAAAGCGTCTAGATTTTCGCTGACCGTGTCAGGACTGCCCAGAAGGGTTAACAAGGCGGGAAGACCGCCCGGTCCGGGGAACGCGGCGAGAGCAACCCTCAATCCTCTGTCAGCTGGCGAAGGCGTGCGTCGAGCTCGGGAGTATCCCGCCCATACCATCTGGTTTTTGGCTAAACTCCAGGCCATTCGGACATCGGGCTGAAATTCAAATCCGCTGAAATCGTTGTACTCGAACTTGCCGCCGATGGTGAGGTACAGGTGGTTCGGCTTGAGTGCAATCTCGTCTTGCACAAAGAAGCTGTAGAGTTGATGCCCTTCGGCAGCTGGATTGAAGGAGAACGTCGAACTTCCATTCGTAGCATATGAGAAGTGACGATAGCCCATGCCCCAGACAAAGTCCTGGCGGCTGCTCCATTGGAAGTGATGCTGGAAATCGACGTCGGTGGTATCTACGCTTTCCCCTTCAGCTATGTTTTTGCGATCGGTGGTGTCGAAATAAATCTGCAAACTCGTATCTGAATGCGGTGAAAAGATGTGATTCCAACGCCCCAGGACGTTTCCGCCGGACATGTTGGTACGCGAGGCAACCACCGCACCGAAAGGCGGCGTGAGTGAAGCGACGTTGTCGATTTTTCCTTCGCTGGCTTTATACAGATCTCCTTGCACTGTTAATGAGTCCTTGTTCGAGAGAGTCGAGTCGACGCGGAACCCGCCGTGGAACAGGTCAAACTCGTCGTGCCCGTCCCCGCCAGCGAGAGCGGGGAAGGAATTCTGGTCAAACCCTTTTACGAAGAGTCGGTAACTAGTTGCTTGATTTAATCTCCCTCCATATTGAGCAACTCCGAAACCCAATTCATGAGTTCCGCCGCCGCCAGTCAAAAGGCCTCCCTGGCTCTCATTTGCACTTTTTGTGATGATGTTGATGACTCCATTGACAGCGTTTGCGCCCCAAACCGTAGCCCCCGGTCCGCGTATGACCTCGATGCGCTCGATATCTTCCAGCGGCACGTCCTGCACATCCCAGTAAACTCCGGCGAATAGCGGCGTATAAACGGTGCGCCCATCAATCAAGACCAGAAGTTTGTTGGCAAATTGAGAATTCAATCCCCTCGAACTAATCGCCCATGTGCTTCCATTGATTTGCGCCACGTCCAGTCCCGGAACCATGCGTAGAAGATCCGGAATATTAGTCGCTCCGGACCGTCGGATGTTGTCCTGCGTGATGACGAAAATCGCCGACGCCGTCTGCGAAATCTTTTGTTCCTTCTTCGAGACGGATGTCACCTCGATGTTCATCAGATCCTCTAGGCTTTTGTCGCTTAGGTCTCCCGGCTTCTGTTGCGGCCAGGCCGGAATTGCCATCAGCGCCGCCACTGCCAAGGTCAGACACACCGGCCTTCGAACACTGTGGCCCTCAAAGCGTCGCCGTTCGCGCATATGAACATTCGCAAGGTGAACTAAACCCGCTGGAGTTTTCATCGCTCTACCTTCCTCGTTCCTGGGTAGGCAGCGATGTCGCAAACCGGTGCGCTGGGCGCAAAACTCGCCTGACTGCACCAACAACGGTTTGTGAGGGAGATTTTATTGCCAGGAAATCTCAGAGCGCCGCCTCCGGTTGCTCGAACTTGAATACCGGTGGCGTCGGTCCAACTAAAGAAGTTTGCCTGCGCAACGTGTCGTCAACACGACGGATCGTCGAACAGGAAACCGCGTTGTCTTGAGAACGAAGCTATCCGCCGAATTTCAAGTTCATTCGTGAACGCTTCCAGTGGAGGGGTAAAAATTACTGGGACTGCAAGCTCAATTACTCTGACACGTCCGCTATGCAATTAAATAATATGATGCGAGAGAGTTTCCATAAATGCGAACGCTCTCGTGACTCACCGGCCAGCAAGATAATTGTCAATCCTCGAACTGCGCTGCGAAACACCGGCACACCTCGAGCGCATCAGCGCCGTACTCGCAAACCACATTCGTTTGCCAATTCTCAATTTATTTTTATGGAAAGCTATGACCCTACGCAGTTGCCGCGAAGCGATTCTCAGTGCTTCCTGCGGCCGGCTTCTGCTCCAGGAACTCCAGCAGCAGCCTTTGTATCGTCCAGATCCACGCGACCCGGCGGTTTTCGAACGCCACTGCCGGCAGCGGACACCTCACCACCACCGCACCGAGTTCGCGCATTTTGTAAAGGTGCACACCCAGATCGGGCACTTCGTAACACAGGTGATGCAAACCTCCGCCCTTCTTGACGAATTCCTGAACCGGAGAGTCGATCGCCGTCGGTTCAACCAGCTCTATCAACGCATCGCTCGGGCAGGGCGTTCGCAGAAAAGTCACCCGCGCTTTTTGCAGCGGATCTTCAAATATCTTTGCATCCCAACTCGCTAACAATGGATTTACAAATCCGGCTATTTCGTTTTCGATATTGCGCACGGCAAAGCCTACATGATGAAAACGCGCCTGGGACAGGCTTTCATCCACAAATCCTCCATCGACCAAAAATGCGCCTGGCTTGTGAAAAGACCGGGTACTCCGATACATCGAGCCGCGATCAGGAGGTGTACGCAACCGTTCCGCCTGCGCCAACCAGCAGCTCCATCCCCGCTTACACTATCGAGAATTCGGTGCCTGCAGGCCATCACACATTCTTGTCCAGTTGCCGAATGAGTTAACGAAATCCACCGCCAGCGCCACCGAAATCGCGGGCGGTGATCGTTTAACACGCAACTGATGACAAAGATTATTTTCTATATCTAGAATTACTTCTGCGGAAAATTATGAGCCAAAGCTTTGGCAGGTATTCACGTAAATCGAATTTCTGAAGGTTGATGGGGGGGGCTAGCCTATACAT